>CAIXFH010000196.1 GCA_903918645.1 uncultured Actinomycetes bacterium
AGCCAGGGGCAGCGGCAGTGCCAGAGCCAGTGCCAGTGCCAGTGCCAGTGCCAGTGCCAGTGCCAGTGCCAGTGCCAGTGCCAGTGCCAGTGCCAGTGCCAGTGCCAGTGCCAGTGCCAGTTCGAGCACCGGACTCATGGCGCGAGTCGAGTTGGGTCCCTGGTTTCGAGTGGGCCGCAGATCCCGACCTCGACGCGGAGCGCAGCGGCGAGCCAGAGCGCACTGCGCTGCAGATGCTCACGCGTATATCCGGCATACGTCCGGTGGTGGTCTCGATCGCTCTCACTGCCTTGATTGTCTGGTGGATCGTGCGCTCGGTGTCGGGCTCGCCGGCGACAGTGGTTGACCTCGTACCAGGTACCCCGATCATCGCCTCTGCTGGGGAGGTCACGGCGTCCACGGGGGCATCACCCGCACTACTCGTCCCGGCCCCGACTTCGACCGCCACTGCACCTGCGTCACCGAGCGAAATCGTCATCCAGGTCATTGGCGAGGTGCGTTATCCCGGACTAGTTGCGCTGCCGGTCGGCTCGCGGGTTGCTGACGCGATCGAGGCGACTGGGGGGCTTCGATCGCGGGGGTCAAGCGGGGGACTCAACCTTGCGCGAGTGTTGGTCGACGGTGAGCAGGTTGTGGTGAGCCATAGTGTGCCGACTTCGATTGCCCTGCCAGCGGCTGGTTCACCGGCCGCCGCTGGGGTTGGCACGGTGAATGCGATCGTCGATCTCAACGCTGCCGATCTCACCGCGCTTGATGCCTTACCTGGCGTTGGGCCTGTGATGGCGGGGCGGATCCTCGCCTGGCGGTCTGCGCACGGCCGGTTCACCGCCGTTGAACAACTACGTGAGATAGCTGGAATCGGTGCCCGCACCTTCGAACACTTGCGGCCATTGGTGCGCGTGTAGTGCCGCCGCTGTGGGTGATCGCGAGTCTGGTGTGGGTATCTACTGCGACAGCGGTCGCGGGCGTGATCAGTCTTGGGGCTGGCCGATGGTGGCTGGTCGTGGCCGGGCTAGTCCTGACGGTGCTAGTCCTGACGGTGCTAGTCCTGACGGTGCTAGTCCTGACGGGGTTCATCACAGCCCGGCTCGTCGCAGCCCGGCTCATCGCAGCAAGGCTCGTCGCACTAGGGGATATGAGAGCAGGCGCGGTCAGCGCATGGGCGGCGAGATTGCCAACTCGCCTCACCCGGCTGGTACCCCAGCCCATTCCGCCGGTTCGCACACTCGTGTTGGCGCTTCTACTGGGCGTGGTGATCACCTCGGCAAGTGCCACCTGGCGGGTGTTGCCTCTCGTCGATTCCGCACTCGCGTTGGCTGCTCAGGATCGGGCTCGAGTGGTGGCCGACATCGACATCGTCTCGGATCCTCAGCGAGCGCAGGGGTATACCGCTGGGTCGCGGCGTACCGACGACTCGTGGCGGGTGCGCGCAGTCGTGCGGGCCTGGCAACGCCCGGGATCGCCTGGTGTGGTCGACGATCTGCCGATCACTGTCACCTCGGTGACTGGCCTCGCCGGGCTGCTACCTGGCACGTCCTTGCGGGTGACCGGCCGACTCGGGCCGGGTGATCCGCTTCGCGCCACCGCTGCGTTGTTAGTCGCCGAGGACGTGCGAATCACCGGCCAGCCACCGCTGGTTCAACTACTGGCTGGCGAGGTTCGCTCCTCGTTGCGGGCGAGCGTCGCCGGGAAGTCGCCAGACGTCACCGGGCTTCTGCCGGGCCTAGTCGTAGGTGACACCTCTAAGCTGCCGGACGATCTCGCGCAGGCCATGCGCGACAGCGGACTCGCTCACCTCAATGCTGTGAGTGGCGGCAACGTCGCGATCATCGTGGTTCTTGGGATTGCGCTGTTGCGGTCGGCCGGGGTCCGGCGGGGTCGACTCCAGGTAGTACTGCTTGGGCTCATCGTGGGGGCGTATGTGGTGATCGCCCGGCCCGAGCCTTCGGTCATGAGAGCTGCGGCTATGGCCGGTGTCGTCTTGTTCGCGCTTGTCTTTGACCTGCACGTTCGGCCACTGAATGCCTTGGCACTCGCGGTGGGTGGGCTGGTGCTGATCGATCCCTTCCTCGCGGTATCGCTCGGGTTCGCGATGTCGGCGGCCGCCACGGCAGCGCTGATTGCGCTCACCCAGTGGTGGAGTGCTCGGGCGAAACCGACGGGTCTACTCGCCCATGCCCGACATCTGTTGCTCGGGGCAATGGTCGCGACGGGTGCTGCCGAACTAGCGGTGGCGCCGTTCGTCGTCAGCCTTGGCAACGGACTGCCGCTGGGAGGGGTACTGGCTAACTTGCTGGCGGGTCCGCTGGTGGCGCCGGCCACCATTTTCGGCATCGTGGCAGCGTTCGTCGGACTCGTGTCGGCACCCATTGCCGCGATTCTCGTACTGCCGGGCTGCTGGGCCGTCGGGTTCATCGCGCACGTGGCTCGCGAGGTATCGGCCCAGCTTGCACCCTTGCCTTGGCCCGGCGGCTTACCGGGAACGGCTTCGGCCATCGTCGTTGTGGGCATGGCGATTGTTGGTTGGCGAACCATTCCGTCGGTGCGGATTCGTCGGGTGTGTGCGGGGTTCTCGGCCATTGGGCTATTGCTCGTCGTCGCACCAGCGCAGCAGGTTCCTTCTCCATTGGCGTCCGCTGTCGCTTGGCCTCCAGTGGGGTGGCGCGTTGTCATGTGCGATGTTGGGCAAGGTGATGCGCTGGTGCTGCGTGTTGATGACACCACCGCCGTGGCCATCGATGCCGGTCCTGATCCGCGGGCCGAGGATCAATGCCTGCGACACCTTGGCATCACACGGATCCCGGTCATTGTGCTCACGCACTTTCATGCCGATCACGTCGAGGGATTGCCTGGCCTCCTGCGTGGCCGTGATCTAGGTGTGATCGAGGTCTCGCCACTTGTTGAGCCGGCTACTGAGGCGCGGCGGGTACGTAGCTGGCTGGCCGATCGTGGCGTCACCACGCGCACCGCGGCACCGGGTGACGTCATCACGGTGGGCCCGGTGACCATGCGTGTGCTGTGGCCAATGCGGTTGATCCGAGGGCAGGGCTCGGATCCCAACAATGCGAGCGTTGCTGTGCTCGCTGATGTATCCGGCCTTCGGGTTCTACTCGCTGGTGACCTCGAACCAGCTGCGCAGGAGGCGGTGCTGGCTTCGGGTCAGATCACCAGAGTCGACGTGGTGAAGGTGCCACACCACGGCTCCGCAAAGCAGTCACCGGGATGGGCCACCACTGCCAGACCGCGGATCGCGCTCATTGGGGTCGGCCTGCACAACGACTATGGGCATCCCAACTCTGGCACGATCGCGCAGTACCGATCGATCGGCGCGACGATTGGCCGCACCGATCTCGATGGCGATCTCGCTGTCGTGGTTGATCCGGCGGGTCAGTTGTCCCTGGTACGTCGCGGCCGCTGATCGGGTCACGCGTGGTGTCTCGGGGGAGCGGTGCGATCGTCGGTTGAGCGTGGCATGCTGGCCGTGTCATGACCCCACCCGCAGCCCGCAAGCCATCTTCGAAGTCGAGCGCGCCCTCGAGTACTTCGCCCGAGAAGGACCTCGCTGGATCCCGGGCGGTACTTGCTCTGGGTGCAGAGGACTTCCTGGCTGAACGCGTGGTGGCAGCGGTGGTCGCGAGCGCCCGCGTTGCAGACCCGTCGGTCGAACGACGTGATGTCGATCTCGCTGCCGACGACGCCTTTGGTGCGCTCGTCGAGGCAAGTTCGCCCAACCTGTTCGGCGATGCCGCCGTGATCGTCGCCCGAAGCGCCGAGGTCGCCGACGATGCCATGGTTGCAGCCCTGATACGTGCTGCCGCTGATGGTGAAGTGGCACTCGTGGTCGTGCATCCTGGTGGTATCAAAGGCCGTAAGGTTGCCGATGCGCTGAAGGCAGCGGGCTTTACGGTCGCGCCATGTGAGAAGGCCAAGGGCCGAGCGGTTGACGATTTCGTCGCCCGAGAACTCAAGGCGGCTCGACGGGTTGCCACACCCGAGGCGGTCGAAGCGCTGCGACTCGCGTTGGGCGACGACCTCCGTGCGTTGTCGGCGGCGTGCGCCCAACTCGTCAGCGATCTCGCCGATGACCCCATTACCGCTGAGTCCGTGGCTCAGTACTACGACGGTGTTGCAGACGTCCCGGGCTATCTCGTCTCCGACGCGGTGTTGGCCGGTCGCGCTGGCGAGGTGCTGCGTCGCTCACGTTGGGCTCTGACTAACGACCCTGGTGCCGGGCCTGCGCTATCGGCGGCTGTCGCGGCAGGTCTGCGGGGAATGGCGAAGGTGGCCAGCGCCCCGCGCGGCGCCGCTGACGCCGAGGTCGCGCGGGAGGCTGGGGTGCCTCCGTTCAAAGTGCGTACTCTGCGCGAGATGTCGGCGCGCTGGCATCCCGCGGCATTGGCCGCTGCCGTGGTGTCGATCGCCGACGCAGATGCCGCGGTCAAGGGCCGCGATATCGATGGTCCGTCGATGAGCCAGGAGGGTCTGGATCGCGATCAAGGTAGCTACCGTCTTGAGCGAGCCCTGCTCGACGCTGTCAACCATCGATCAGGGCCAGCAGGTTCGCGACCGCCTAAGTCCTAAACCGCGGGAACTCGCTGGTGGGCCGATAGATCCTCGCCGGCCTCGCGAAGCTGTCACCCTGACTCTGACTCTGCACCGCGCTACTCGAGGCGAAGCTGCATCCGGATCTCTTTGGCGCGGTTGGCCAGGTCGGTGAAGAAGTCCGACTCGGTGATGAGCTTGGCGTCCTCGGCAGCGGTGCTCATGTCGACGTTCACCGTCAACTTGCGCACCTGCTCCTTGAGTTCGCGCTCGCGTGCCGCGACCTCGTTGGTCATCCGCTCGAAGGCCTTGGTCAGGCCGCCGACCTCGGCCCTGCGTGCACGCAGGCGAGTGGCCAACATCCGCAGCATCGGCACGGCGATTTCCGGGTCGTCCTTCATCAGCTTGTCGAACGTTTCTTTGGTGAGCGCGAAGGTCACCAGCCCGCTGTCGCCAGCGAGGACATCAGCAGAACGAGGGAGTCCGTCGATCACCGACAACTCGCCGAAGTACTCACCCGCTGTCAGGTCGCGTACGGCGGTTCCGTCGATGACCACCTTGCAGACGCCTTCCAGGATCACATGCATCTCGATGCTCGACGCCGCTGCTGCCTCCTCGTCGGCGAACTCGTCGCCTTGAGCGACCGCAGCTTCACCGGGCGCGAACGTGCAATGCCTTCCGGCGGCGATCAATTCGTGCATGCCGTGCTCGGACAGACCCATGAACAGGTCGAGCTCGGACAGTGCCTTCGCGACGTCAACGGCCATGAGGAGCGCTCCTGTGAGGTAAGTAATTGCGTATCCGGTCACATTAGGGCACAGCAGATGGAATTCGGAATGCCCTATTTTCGTCCGGTACTCCGCCGTCAGCTACCTGGGTAGGTCCGCGCATAGCAACGGGCGCCAATCCTGATGGAATGACGCCCGGAGCGTTGCGTTCGTGTGCGCCGGTTGCCCGGCGGAAGATCAGGCGCTCTGCGAGAGTTCGTACGCGCGAGCGGCCATGGCCGACTTGCGGTTCGCGGCCTGGTTGGCGTGGATGACGCCCTTGCTCACGGCCTTGTCGAGGGCGCGGCTTGCAGCGCGGGCCAATTCGGCGGCAGCAGCAGCGTCGCCAGACTCTGAGGCTTCGCGGAACTTGCGGACCGCGGTCTTGAGCGCCGAGCGCGTGGACTTGTTACGCACACGAGCGATCTCGTTGGTGCGGTTGCGCTTGATCTGCGACTTGATATTCGCCACTGGTGAGCCTGAGCCTTTGCTTAGTCGTCGATGAACGTGGTCGAGGATAAGTGCACCGCTGCGGGCGCGCGAAGAAACAGCACGCTTGGGCGACACGCCAGAGTACCCGGCCAGCGCCACTGCCGCCAAATCCGGGCCCGACAGCCTCGGCTGGCCGGTTGGTGTGCGGTGATGGCGCCTGGACGTGGGACGATGGAAGTCACGCTCATACGCCTGACCCAAGGACATTCTGACCATCGTGGCCAACACTGCCAAGACCGCCCCGCAGCCGGGTTCTACCGACCCGTCGCTTCTCCGCAATTTCTGCATCATCGCGCACATCGACCACGGCAAGTCGACCCTGGCTGATCGCATGCTGCAGATCACCGGTGTTGTCGACGGACGAGACATGCGCGCGCAGTACCTCGATCGTATGGATATCGAGCGCGAGCGTGGGATCACGATCAAGAGTCAGGCGGTGCGTCTGCCCTACACCGCAGACGATGGCGTCACCTACATCCTCAATTTGATCGACACGCCTGGCCACGTTGACTTCACCTATGAGGTATCGCGAAGCCTGGCTGCTTGCGAAGGGGCTGTGCTCCTCGTCGACGCGGCGCAGGGCATCGAAGCCCAGACCCTGGCCAACCTCTACCTTGCGCTCGAGAACGACCTTCAGGTGATCCCGGTTCTGAACAAGATCGACTTGCCTGCGGCCCAGCCTGATAAGTACGCGGCCGAGTTGGCGCGCATCATCGGCTGTGATCCCGACGACGTTCGGCGCGTGAGTGCAAAGACTGGCGTTGGAGTGGGCGCTCTACTTGATGACGTTGTTCGGCTCATCCCACCGCCGGTCGGCGACTCGAACGGTCCGGCGCGGGCGATGATCTTTGACTCCGTCTACGACACCTATCGAGGTGTCGTCACCTATGTCCGAGTCATCGATGGCCACCTATCCACCCGCGAGAAGATCGTCATGATGAGTACCGGCGCGACCCACGAGCTGCTCGAGGTCGGCGTTATCTCCCCTGATCCGGTGCCATCAAAGGCGCTCGGTGTCGGCGAGGTCGGCTATCTCATCACTGGGGTGAAGGACGTGCGGCAGTCCCGAGTCGGCGACACCGTCACCTCGGCACTCAGGGGTGCGACGAAATCCCTTGGTGGATATCGCGATCCGAAGCCGATGGTCTTCTCGGGTCTGTATCCCCTCGATGGCTCTGACTACCCCGAACTTCGCGACGCCCTCGACAAGTTGAAGCTCAACGACGCTGCCCTGGCCTATGAGCCCGAGACTTCCGTCGCGCTCGGGTTTGGTTTTCGCTGCGGTTTCCTTGGATTGCTCCACCTTGAGTTCGTTCGCGAGCGACTCGAGCGTGAGTTCAATCTCGACCTGATCTCTACCGCACCCAACGTGGTCTACCGAGTGGCGATGGACGACGGCTCCGAGGTAATCGTCACCAACCCGAGTGAGTTCCCGTCGGGCAAGATCTCCGCGGTGTTCGAACCCATGGTGCGCTCGACGATCCTGGCGCCGAGCGAGTACATAGGCGCGATCATGGAACTGTGCCAGACCCGACGAGGTGTACTCCTGGGGATGGATTACCTGTCCGAAGACCGCGTCGAACTGCGTTACACGTTGCCTCTCGCCGAGATCGTGTTCGACTTCTTCGACGCATTGAAGTCCAAGACTCGAGGATATGCATCGCTCGACTACGAACCACAGGGTGAGCAGGACGCCGACCTAGTCAAGGTCGACATCTTGTTGCACGGTGAGCCCGTCGATGCCTTCTCGTCGATCGTGCACAAAGACAAGGCGTATACCTACGGCGTCATGATGACTGGCAAACTCAAAGAGCTCATCCCTCGTCAGCAGTTCGAGGTGCCGATCCAGGCCGCGATCGGCGCGCGAATCATTGCGCGTGAGTCGATCCGGGCGATTCGCAAGGACGTGCTCGCCAAGTGCTACGGCGGCGACATCTCACGCAAGCGCAAACTGCTCGAGAAGCAGAAAGAGGGTAAGAAGCGGATGAAGATGGTGGGCCGCGTAGAGGTGCCGCAGGAAGCCTTCATCGCCGCGCTCTCTACGGATGATTCCGCGCCCAAGCCTAAGTAGTCGCAATACGCGCCTTCCCACCGCGCCTTCCCGCCGCGCCTTCCCGCCGCGGGCTTCCCTCCGCGCCTCCCTCAGCGCCTCCCTCAGCGCCTCCCAAGAAGCGGTTGCGCGAATGCGCGTGGTGGTGCGTAGTTGCGGCGTAGGCTGTCGCCCAATCATTCGAAGTGGGAGGTAGCGTGTCGGATCAGGGCAATGAGTCATCCGTCCCTAGCGCTGGGCGAACTACTCGCGCGCCTGAGCCCTTGCCCGCTATGGCGGTCTCGGTTGGTGCACTCTTCTTCGATCGTGTCGCAATGGCGCCAGCGCACGAGGCGTTCCGCGAGCCCAAACGTGGCGGTGGTTGGGAGTCTTGGAGCTGGAGTCGCAGCGCCCAGCGGGTCACCGATCTAGCCGCGGGGTTGCTCGCGCTCGGATTGCAGCCTGAGGAACGCGTGGCCATCGCCTCGACCACCAGACTTGACTGGATTTTTGCCGACCTCGCCGTGATGTGTTCTGGTGGAGCTACCACCACCGTGTACCCGTCGACCAACGCTGAGGATAAGGCTTACATCATCAGCGATTCCGGTTCCCGGTTTGTCTTCGCGGAAGATGCAGTTCAACTCGCGAAATTGACGTCCCAACGCGACTCAATTCCCGGTGTTGAGAAAGTGATCCTGTTGGATCCGAGCGGGATCGATCTAGCGGTTCGTGGCGATGACTGGGTCATCACCTTCGAGGATCTCGCAGGTCGTGGGCGAGCCCTTCTGACGCAGGACCCCGATGCCGTGACGCGCGCTACTGAGGCAGTCACAAGCGATCACCTCGCCACCCTGATTTACACCTCGGGCACTACTGGTCGACCCAAGGGGGTCGAACTCACCCACAGGAACTGGACCTACGAGGCCGCCGCAATCGAGGGCTTAGGGATTATTCGAGACCCACTTCTCAAGGTCCATTTCCTCTGGCTGCCGTTGTCACACTCGTTCGGCAAAGTGCTTCTGTGCGCTCAACTGCAACTTGGCTTTATGAGCGTGGTCGATGGCCGGATCGAGAAGATCGTCGACAACCTTGCGGAGATCAAGCCGCACTTCATGGGTGGGGCTCCGCGCATTTTCGAGAAGATCTACGCACGTGTCACCTCGGCAACCGAGGCAGAGGGCGGAGCGAAAGCTGCGATCTTCAACTGGTCGGTGGGAATCGGTAAGCAGGTGGTCGAACTCAAGGCTGCCGGCGCGAAGGTGCCGTTCACTTTGTCGGTGCAGCACTCACTCGCCGAAAAGTTGGTGTTCAGCAAGATCAAGCACCGACTCGGCGGCAACATCGAGTTCATGATCTCCGGGTCCGCCGCGCTGTCGAAGGATGTCGCGCAGTGGTTCCTCGCCATTGGCATGCCGGTCCTCGAGGGATACGGTCTCACCGAGACATCGGCCGGGTCGTTTGTCAGCCGTCGTGACGACTACCGAGTGGGCACGGTAGGCATGCCGTTCCCAGGTACTGAGGCTCGCATCGCCGACGACGGTGAGGTGCTCATCCGTGGTGCGGGCGTGATGCGCGGCTACCACAATCTGCCCGAGCAGACCGCGGAGGTGCTGATCGGTGATGGCTGGCTCGCCACCGGAGACATCGGCGAGATCGACGACACCGGCTACCTTCGCATCACCGATCGTAAGAAGGATCTGGTCAAAACCAGCGGTGGGAAGTACATCGCGCCGAGCCTGATCGAATCGCGGTTCAAGGCGTTGTGTCCGATGCTCGGCAATGTGATCGTGCACGCTAACGGACGACACTATGCGACCGCCCTTGTCACCCTTGACCCTGATGTCACCGCCGAATTTGCCAAACGCGAAGGTATCGAGGGTGGTCCCGAGGCATGGGCCGTGGATCCGCAGATCGAGAAGATCGTGCGTGATGCGATGGAAGAGACCAACGCCGGTCTCAACCGTTGGGAGACCATCAAAGACTTCACCATTCTCCCTACGGATCTCTCGGTCGAGGGTGGCGAACTCACTCCGAGCATGAAGATCAAGCGGAAAGTAGTCGAGGCGAAGTTCGCCCATGTTCTCCAGCGGATGTACCCCAGCGAATAGGGCATCCGCCCTTAGCGCTGGGTGGGCCATGCCTGCGTGTGAGTTGACGACGTACGCTCACTGACATGCCGTCGACTCCGCCCGAAGGATCTCCCGCCCCCGCAGACGGGTCGTTGCCCGACTCGGCGTTGAACGGCATCGGATCGCGTCCGTTCGGCATTTACGTGCATGTGCCCTACTGCGCGAGCCGTTGCGGCTACTGCGATTTCAACACCTACACCGCCGAGGAACTCGGATCCAATGCGAGCCGTGCCGGGTATGCGGAGCAGGCCATTGCCGAGATCCGCTTTGCCCGGCGAGTGTTGGGGGATCGCGATCTTCCAGTGTCAACTGTTTTCGTTGGTGGCGGCACCCCGACTCTGCTACCCGCTGGTGATTTGGGCCGCATCCTGGGCGCGATCCGTTCTGAATTCGGACTGCTAGATGGCGCCGAGGTCACGACCGAGGCGAACCCTGACTCGGTGTCTACCTCGTCGCTGGCAGCGCTGCGCGATTACGGATTCACGCGCATTTCCTTTGGCATGCAGAGCATTGCGCCACATGTACTTTCGATACTTGAGCGCACGCACACTCCGGGTCGTGCGCTTGCAGCAGTGACCGAGGCGCGGGCTGCAGGCTTTGTCCACCTCAACTTGGATCTGATCTATGCGACGCCGGGTGAGACCGAGCAAGACTTCGCGAACTCGTTGCAGGCAGCGATCGACAGTGGGGTCGATCACGTGTCGGCCTACTCACTCATCGTCGAGGACGGCACCCGCCTGGCCGCACGAGTTCGTCGCGGTGAGATCAGCAACGTCGATGACGACGTTGCTGCAGACCGGTACCTGCAGGCCGACGAGGCACTGAGCCGTGCTGGCCTCGAGTGGTACGAGGTGAGCAACTGGTCGCTACCCGGCGGTGACTGTCGGCACAACCTTGGGTATTGGCGCGGCGACGACTGGTGGGGCGTTGGCCCAGGTGCCCATTCACATGTAGGTGGCGTTCGCTGGTGGAACGAACGTCACCCCAATACCTACGGTGAGCGGATCGTTGCTGGCCGAAGTCCGGCACAGGCACGCGAAGTCCTTGAAGACGAGGTGCGCAGAGTAGAAGACATTCTGCTTCGCGTACGCCTTCGTGAAGGCCTACGCGTCGACCGGCTTACTAACTTAGGCCGAGACGTCGCGCGGCGTGCGGCCGAGGACGGCCTTGCCGACCCGGCCGAACTTGCTGCTGGCCGAGTAGTGCTCACTCAGCGCGGTCGGTTGCTGGCTGACGCGCTCGTTCGCGACCTCGTCGATTAGCGAGTAACCCCTGTCCTTATTGCGTTATTCAGCAATCGCCTCATTGTTCAACTGGCGGTAAATATGCGCTGTGAACAAGGCCGAGAACGGAAGCGTTACTAAGGTCGCCAAGCCCCAGAAGCTGCTCCCTATTGCCGCCGCGACGATGTTGACCAGCGCGGCAAGCAAGACGGGCACGAAGTTGGACGTGACCGCTCGATAACTGTTGCCGAACGCGGCGCCCACCTGCTGGCCCTTGTCGAGGGCGTAGAAGGGTGCGAACTGAAACAGGAACACGACCACCGGTAGTAGCAGGAAACACGAGGCTGCGGTCGCGACCATAGCCAGGCCGTAGACAAGCGCGGTGACTACATAGGGCCCGAGGTTCTCACCGGTTGTGAGTTGGTCGAACGAGGGTGTCACGCCCTCGGTTCGGCGCAGTGCTGCCCGGTAAACGCCGATGCTGGCTAGCCAGCCCAGCACTCCGACGATCAGCCCGAAGACGAAGGTGAATCCGACCCGCGCGGACAGATTGCCAAGGCACGACGTGTCGCCCATGAAGTTGGTGCCGGTGAAACTCATGCCCCCGCAGTGGATGGGTGCTGAGTTCCACAGAGCCTTGTTCATGAGGTTCTTGAAGACGTTGAGCGCGGCTACCACGCCGGCCAAGGCGATCAGGATTGACAGGTGTTGGCCAAGGCGCGACATCGCCCAACTGAACGCGTTGCCGATCGTGACGGTTGGCCCGGGAGGCGGGTACGGCGGTGGAGTGGCATACGGCGGCGCTGCCGCGATCGG
>CAIXFH010000197.1 GCA_903918645.1 uncultured Actinomycetes bacterium
CCGAGGTGCCGTGACAGGCGGTCAAGTGGCTCGAGCGGGGTGGGCCGGTCCTGGAGCACCACACGGTCGGGCCACCTGCTGCTTGAGACGACCATCGAACTCACCGCCCGAATCACTGAAAGGGGGATGATACGTCCCGAACCTGAGCTCCATCCGATCGCGGGTGCTATCGCAGTCGGGCGCCGGCTGTGGTCAGCGCGGCGACCAGTTGCTCCAGGTGGGCAAAGTCCAACGTCTCAACGCTGAGCGAGACCAGCACCTCGCGCGCGGGGGTCTCGCCCGAGCTTCTGTGGTGAGTCACGTCGAGCAGGTTGGCACGTTGATCCGCGACGACGGTGAGCAGGCTCGCTAGCCTCCCCGGGCTGTCATCGAGCAGCACGCGCAAGGTCGACGTACGCCCGCTCCGCGTCAGTCCACGCAGGATCACCTCGGCCAGGACTCTCTGATCGATGTTCGAGCCCGTCAGGATGATTCCGACTCGGCGACCCCGGTAGCGGGCCGGGTCGGCGAGTAGGGCTGCGACGCCTGCCGCGCCTGCGCCTTCCACCACGATGCGCTCTACCTCGATGATGGCGTTGACCGCATCCTCGAGGCTTTCTTCCGTGACGAGCACGACGTCATCCACGAGACGCCGTGCCAACTGCCGGGTCAGGAGTCCGGGATGGCTGACGGCGATGCCCTCGGCGAGCGTGGCACCGCCCGGCACCGCGGTCGAATCATCGCGCAACGCTAGCCACATACCGGGGTAGCGCTGTGACTGGACTCCGATGATCTCAGTCTTCTGCCCGCATCCGCGGAACGCCGTCGCGACTCCTGCCAGAAGCCCACCACCGCCCACCGGAACCAGCAGGGCATCGAGGTCAAGCGCGTCGTCGACCAGTTCAAGGCCCACCGTTCCTTGGCCCGCGATCACGTGTGGATCGTCGAAAGGGTGAACGAAGACCGCCCCGCCCGTTGCGATCTCGAGAGCGCGCACCATCGCCTCGTCGAGGTTTCGACCCGTCAGCTCGACCGTCGCGCCGAGAGCTTGGGTGCGTGCGACCTTGACGAAGGGCGTGCCGAGGGGCATCACGATCGTCGACTTGATGCCGAGACGGGTCGCGTGGTGCGCGACGCCTTGAGCGTGATTCCCCGCAGAGGCGGCGACGACGCCCCGGAGGCGCTCCTCGTCCGTGAGCTGCAGAAGGCGCGTGAGCGCTCCACGCTCTTTGTACGAGCCGGTGAACTGCTGCGTCTCGTACTTCAGCACCACCTCGGAGCCGGTCAAGCTGGAAAGCACCCGGCTCGGCGCCGCCGTTGTCCGCACCACCTGACCGTGGATAGCCAGGGCGGCGGCGCGGACGTCGTCAACATCTACACCGACGTCATCCGATGTCACGCTTCGCCCTGCCCACGAGCGACTCGGACGGCCTCGACCAGGAGTTCGTCGATACCCAGACGGACTCCCTCCTGCGTACGTGTCACCTCGACGTCAGGCACGATGCCCACCCGCTGCAACTCATGCCCATCAGGCCATTGGACGCCGAGCCCGGTGAGGAGAACACGCGCATCCGCGTGTAGCAGGATGGACGTGGCGTTTCCGTTCGCACCGGCTGTTCGTTGGCCGACGATGATGAGATGGGGTAGGGCCGCCTTGAGGTAGAGCACCGCGTGCTCTCCCTGGGAGACGGTGCCGCCATCGACGATCACGACTACGCGCCCGCCCGGCGGCGTGGCGCCAACTGCTGGGTGACACATGTGAGTCACGACGGTTGTCGTGACGTCTGGCTGCCAGCGACGGGAGAGTCTGCCGATGGGGGCGTCGTGGCGCACTCGGCTAATGAGCGCCGCCGGAGCCGCCACCCGGGCCAACTCCGAGGCGAGCATTACCCCTGTGCCGCGTGGGTAACGACGAAAGTCGATGACGGCCGCGTCGGCAGAAGCCACTAGCACGGCGGCCCGGCGAACCTCGCTGGGCTCAAGCCTGCCGCCGTCGACGTAGACAACGCCTTCCACGGAGTCGAGGACTTCAAGCCTGGCGCCCGCGTCGAAGACCCCAGGTCTGCGCGGAGTTGCGACGGTCAGGCGAGCACCTCTCCGATTCACCTCGAGGTCCGCGATCGTGCCCGCATCACCGTCGCAGCAACGGCGGAGAGCTCGACGGCGGGCTGCCTGATCGTGGCTCGCCGGAAGTACGGCACGCAGTTGGGTGACGCGGTCTTCGATCTGGACGCCGTCGACGGATACCACCACGTCACCCGGGAGAAGTCCCGAATCGTCGGCACAGGAGAGCACACACGCCAATCCGTCGATGTCCTCGATGACGGCCGCCGGCCTTTCGACACCGATCCAGGCCTCCAAGGCCGGGCTGACGAGGGTGCTGTGTCCGTCTCTGAGCCGAGTGGCAGCTCGCGCGAGCGCTCGGTGTCGCGTCAACAAGTCAGCAGAACCGATCACTTCGTCCCACAGGTCCTCGACAATCGCATCCCAATCGCCTTCAACGCCCGCCAGATAGGGGTAGTGGTAGGCGATGTCGGACCAGAGACGGAACAGCGCCACGACCCGGGATCCCGGGTCGTCAGGGAGCGGTGCGCGGCGCTGGAGCGGAGCAGCTCCTCTCGCCGCGGTGGCAGTGGGTTCCGCGGCAACAACCTCGGCCGCGGCGGACCAGACGTCTGCGTCCAAGGACTCGTCGGGCAGCACCAGATCCGGAGCGATGGTCCACGGCGGGACGAACAATCGGCTCAGAGCGAGCGAGGCGGTGACGCCCTCGCCCACGGCAAATGAGTCCCAGAGTGTGGCGGCGGGGGCAATGGGTCCGACCTGGACCAGTGCGGCCCCGACCCCCGCCCGCAGTGCGGCCGCCAGACGCAGCCCGCTCGATGTTGCGTCGAGCACCACCGCCCACGATAGGGAAGGCGGTGCGACGCTCCGTCCCAGCGCCACGGGGCCATGCGTCAGCTCCCCCGGCTCGCTCACGTCGATGCCGAAGATCTCCGGATCGATCGCTGAGCTGGCGCGGCGCACAACAGGCGGCAGGATCACGGTGGGCGGAAGCAGGTCCGCGATCCGCCGGCACACGGCTCGGACCAGGAACGGTCCAGCGCCACGCAGGTCGAGCACCACGCGTTCACCGCCGCGGAGGTGCTCCTCGACACCATCGAGGAGCGTCGCGAGGCGTTCTGTGGCCTCAACCTCGGAGAGGTTGCGACCTCGTAGAACTACGGCATCACCCACGCGTGCGACGACGTCATCGTCCGCACAACTGCCGAGGATGGGCAGCAGGCTGGCGTCACCCATCGGAGCCGCGTCCAGCGCCACGTTCACTGTTGGGTCGGACAGGACGTCGAGCCAGGATCGAACTCGATGAACCAGTTCGGTCGGATTCGCAGCTGCTATCAGGTGGGGCATCGCCGCCGCCGTCGCAGCATCCCAACTGTCCAGATCAACGTCGGGATGGAAACGCTCGACGGCCGCCCATAGGCGGGCCAGCTGCGACGCTCGCGCCGCTGCGCCGGGCGCCCAGATCCAGTCGTTGTCATCCACGCTGCTCCCAAGACCGATGTGGTCCATTGTCGCGGGCACACCCGTCCGCGTCATACGGTTTCGGAGCCGGCGAGCAGCGGCCCACCGCTTCTCGCGATGGCCGTGGGATCGCCGCCGAGGTACGCCTCAACAACTCTCGGATCGGAGATAACCACTTCCGGAGTGTCGATGATCAGGAGTCGCCCAGACTCCATCGCGGCGATCCGGTCGGAAAGTCCACAGATGAGCGGAACATCGTGCTCGATGATCACCAGCGTGGCACCCAAGTAGTCACGTACCGCTCTGAGCAACTCCCCAAGGGACTCGCTCTCGCGTTGGGCAATGCCCGAGGACGGCTCGTCGAGAAGAAGCAAGGTCGGACGCATCGACATCACGCATGCGAGCTCGGCGATCCGGCGGGTACCGGTGCTCAACTGGCTGATCCGCTTCTCGGCGTACTGCTCGAGACCCATCAGCTCGACCAGCTCATCCGCGCGGCGTCGGCGCTCTGCCTCCGGCTTCGGACCGCCGAACAAGGCCCCAAAGAACGTGATCGGTTCGTAACGCTCTTGGGCGAGCATCAGCGCCTCGTGCACGGTCATCGTCGGGAACAGCCGAGAGTCTTGGAACGACCTCGCCATCCCCAACCTGGCCAGCCTCTCCGGAGCCCATCCCGACACGTCGCGCCCATCGACCTCGACGCTGCCTGAGTCTGGGCTCAGGAAGCCACTGATCAGCTCGAAGAGGGGGGTCTTGCCGGCCCCGTTCGGCCCGATCAGGCCGAGGATCTCGCCCCGATTCACGTCCAGGGAGACACCGTCAACGGCAGTGAGACCGCCGAAGGACTTCGACAAGTCGGACAACCGCAGGATCACGTCGCCGCTGCCGCTGGCGGTGGCTGGGGGGGCAGTCTCGCCGCGAGCTCTCAGCGGCACATCGAGGAGCCCCGGTGTCGTGGCCACACCCGCGACATCGATGTGGTCCGGCGGCACGGCCTCGCTGCCCACCCCGGAGTCAGAACTGCGACCTTCAACCCATCGTTCGACTCTGCGTGCGAGGGCGTCGCGAAGACGGAAGACGAGCGAGCCCAGTCCTCCCGGAAGGTAGAGCAGCAGGAGTAGCCACCCGAGCGCAGTTCCGGCGAGGGCCGCACTGTCCAAATTCACGAACTGAGGCACTCCGAAGATGTACAGCGCACCGAGGAGGGGTCCGGCCACAAACCCGAGGCCGCCGATCACTGCAGCGGCGACCACATCAATGGAGATCGTGATGTTGAAGACGTCTGGTGATACGTACACACTCGCGTAGGCATAGACGGCGCCCCCGAGGCCGGCGATGAAGCCTCCGAGCGCGAACAGCTGCAAGGTCCTCAGGACCGACGGGATGGTCAGTGAGCGCGCGGCACCCTCATTGTCTCGTAGCGCGATGAACGTCCTCGTCAGCCCGCCGCGGCGCACCAGAAAGAGCAGGGCCAATGCGCACATCAGAACGCCGAGACTGAACCAGTAGTAGGACGCACCGGATTCGAGTTGGCGACCGAGCACCGTCGGACGTGGGAACTGCGCGTTGTCTCCGAACAGGAAGGGTCGACGCAACAGGTAGTTCTCGCACATGTAGGCGAACGCGAGCGTCGTGACCGCGTACATGATGCCGCGGACCCGGAGAGCAGGGATGCCGATGATCACCGCGGTAATCGCTCCGACGAAACCCGCTATCAGGAACGCGGCGAGGTAGTTCCCGCTCGAGGCGACGACCTTGAGTGAGCAAGCGGCTGCAATGCCAGCGAAAGCGAACTGCCCGAGTGAGAGGTGTCCGCCCTGCCCGGTTACGACACCCACGCTGAGGGCAACAATGGCGAGGCCGATGACGGAGGCCATGCCGACGGACGTCGAGTTGCTCGAGATCGCTGGCAAGGCGATCGCGGCTGCCAGCAGCAGCAGGCCGAAGGCGAACGAGATTCGCTTGACGATCCGAACGGCCTGCGGGGAACCGACCAGCCGAGCATCCGCCGCGACCGAAGCCCATGCGTCGTCAGCACGGGTCCGTCCCTCACCCCGACGTTGCAGCAGAATCGCGGTGAAGATGAGGAGGAACAAGAACACGGTCGTGACGCCGGGAGTCTCAACGTTGTAGTACAAGATCTGCTCTACGACACCGATGCCGACGCCTGCCGCCAGCGCCATGGGAAGACTCTGCATCCGAGCGACGACGGCCGCAGCGAGCGCGCGAAGCATCAACGAGGGTCCGAAGGCTTCGCCCCCGGTGAACCCTCGGCTCGGAAACACCAGGATGGCGGTGAAGGCCGCGAACGCGCCGGCGATCATCCACGCTGACAAGGACATCCGACTGACTCGCACGCCGAGGGATCGAGCCGTTCCCGGGTTAGCGGAGGCCGCGCGCAGCGCCACTCCGAAGCGAGTGAAGCGGAGTACGAGCGCGGTCGCGAGCACAAGAACGGGAGACAGGCTCAGAGCGGCTGTGAACGACGGCGTCACCACCAACGCACCGATGTCGAAGGGCGGGAAGCCGACCGGTTCGGGGTAGTTGTCGGTCGCGTCCACACCCCCGTAGATCGCGGCGGCAACCCCTGAGAAGAAGGCCGCGAGGCCGAGGGTGGCGACCAGGCTCATTACCCGGGGCGCCGACGACAGACGCCTGACAACTGCGATCTCGGCAATGGCGCCGGCCACCGCCGCGGCGGCGACTCCAAGCAGAGCCGCGATCCAGTACGGCACACCGTGGGCTGTCACCAGTGTGCCGACAACGGCCGCGCCGACTGTCCCGATAGACCCCTGAGCGAAGTTGATGACCTTGCTGACTCGGTAGACGAGCACGAGGCCCACCGCGATGAGCCCGTACGTCATACCGATCACGAGGCCGATGACGACGATCGACGCGCTGATGTCGAAGCCGAAGACGTTCACGCGCCACCGCCTAGGGTCTTGCCGACACCGTGAAGGAAGACCGAGCGAAGCAGATCATCTCGTGCGGCGAGCTCTGCCGCGGGACCGTCGAAGCGCATCTCGCCTCGCTCCATGAAGTAGGCGTGATCGACTAGCGAGAGCGCGACCGTTGCCGACTGCTCGACCAGGACCACCGCAGTACCTCGAGCGTTGATGCGCCGAACCATCTCGAGAAGCTCGCCCACGACCTTCGGGGCCAACCCCAGCGACAGCTCGTCGATGCAGAGAAGCCGGGGGCGCAGGATCAACGCTTGCGACAGGCCCAGCATCTGCTGCTCCCCGCCGGACAGCGCGGCGGCGAGCTGATTTCGACGTTCTGCCAGCCGCGGAAAGGCCTCGAAGGCCTCGTCGACACGCGAGTCGATCTCGCGTCGTTGACGGCCCAGGGAGTATCCGTAGAGCCGCAGGTTCTCCGCGACGGAAAGGGGACCGAACACCGCACGGCCGCCGATGACTTGCGAGATTCCCATCGGGACTCGTCGCTCTGCATCGATGTAGGTGATGTCGGCACCGTCGAGGCGAACCGTACCTGCGGTCGGCAGGTTGAGGCCTGATATCACGCTCAGCAACGTCGACTTCCCAGCGCCGTTCGTGCCGAGGAGCGCCACCATCTCGCCGTCGTCGACTGTGAAGTCGACGTTGAACAGGACCTGTACTGGGCCGTAGGAGAAGTCGACCCCCCGACATGAGAGGAGCGGCGGACGGGTCCCACTGGCACGAAGGCTTGCCAGTTCCTCGCGCTCGATGACTGCGCGCACGTTGCTGTCGAGATCAGCGTTGATGTCCTTGCGGATGCTGTTCAGAATCAGGATCGCGATAACCCCGGGGATATACATGAGTAGCAGAGTTCCGGTCAGCCCGAAACGATCGTTGAGCCCGGACGAGAGCAGTGCACCGAGGACGCCGCCGACGCCCGCTCCCATGATCAGCACCAGCGCAACGAAGTGCGAGCGGAGCTTCGACGGGATGATGTTCATCAGCGTGGTCGAGAAGGCAGGGGCGAAGGCCTGCGGAAGTGCGCCGGCGAGGGAGTAGCAGACCACGAGCACTGCGTACACCGGTGACAGGAGCGCTACGACGCCAAGCGCGACGGACGCCAGTTGAAGGATCACCATGACGCGGATGATCTTTGCGGGATCGAGGGAGTAGAGCCGATCTCCGACCTTGGCGGCGACCGGGAGCACCAGCACTGTGATGACCCCGGCGAACGTCGCGAAGAGTCCCCGCGCGGCGACGTCAAGGCCCCACCGATCGGCAAGGTAGTAGGTGAAGTAGGTGGCTGCGGGCACGCCCCCGGCGGCGCCGATGATGGTCGCGACCAGCGCCTTGCGCACGCTGGGGATGAGCCACAGGCGGCGAGACGCTTCGAAGAAGCCGAGCGACGGATCGACGACCTCCGACTCGGGTTGAACGTCTCCGCCGTCAACCTCATGGACGGCTTCACGGACCTTCTTCGTGTCCCAGCGACCGAATCCTGGGTCTCTCAGGCCGATGGCGAAGAAGCAGATCAGCAACGAGAACAGACCGAGGACGACGGACACCCCGCGCCACGTGAGGTGGAAGTAAAACACCAGCGCGGTAACGGACAGCGGTGCCAGGAGGCCTGCAACGATGAGGAACCCTGTCCTGATCGAGGTCACCCGGTTGCGCATGTCCGGCGGATAGTGGTCGAGCAGGAGCGGGAGGTGCACAGTCGCGACCGTGCCACTTGTCGCTCCGTCGATGAAGTTGACGGCGGCGTACTGAGTTGGAGTGCGGACGAAGCCAGTGAGCAACGTGATCAACGTCCAGCCGAAGCCCGTCGCAATCGCAAGGAATCCCCTGATCGCCCAGCGACCGGCGATGGCGGCGAATACGGCTGCTGAGGCAGCCAGTGCAAGGCTCTTGAGCAGGCCGATCAGCACCATCCCGCTGGGACCGATGCCGAGCGTGCGGCCGATCTCGGGAGCCATGATGCCCGTCACGAGCCCCTGAAAGCCGTCGGCGAATGCCAACAGGCCGAGTGCGATGACGGGATAGAGGCCAAGGTTGTGACGCTTGAGAGCGTGACGCAGGCTTTCCGTGTTCTGCTCGCCCGTGACTCCCATCGCGATCCGCCCTCGGCGGATCATCTCGTCCTGGTCACGGAGCCGATCGTCCGCGCGCGCGGCAGGCTCGGACTCGGGCACGCCGGTAGTCATCGGGAGATCCGGAAGGTCGCGAAAGCCGACGATTCGTCGATTCTTCTGCCCGATTCATCGAGACCGACCACCGCGATCTCGTGCTTGTCCTTGTCCTCGTCAAGCACGGTGTTGATCCTTGTGATCTCGGCCACCACCTGTTCGAGCGACGTCGTCACGAACACCTGCTTGACCTCCGCATCGAACAGGTCCTTATCGATGGTCTCGCCCGGAGCCGGTGGCGTCGTGTCGATGAACACGCCGTACTTCGCCGGCACCGGCGCACCCGCGACTGGGGTCCAACGGACCGTCAACGGCAGCGTCTGGACGGATTCTTCAGTCGGATTGAGCAGCGTGATCGTCGGCGTCTCACGGAAGATGAGCCCCTGCCCACAGCCAGACACGAGCAGGGCGGCGACAACGGTCAAGGCGGCGGCGAGCACCGTCCGTGCACGTCGGGCGGAGCCGAACATGTCACCTCCGAGTGCGGTCTGAGATGAGCCAGGCTAGGCGTCCCAGCGAAGGGGGAAGCGTCGTGTGCCACCACGTTGGGTCGAAGTCTTGTCACGGGCGTCAATACCGCGTGCTGAAGAGGCGAAATCATACTAGTGATGGGATGTGGCCAATGTCTGACAGTGACCGGCGTGATGTGGTGGCCTGGGCCTGCGCAACCGCGGTGCCTCTCTCGTCCTCGGCCCCCGAAGTGGCCGCGCCAGCTCTGGCGAACTTCCTGGCCGAGTTTCCACAAGCTCGTCTGGTAGCCGCTGGTGAGAGCACGCACGGAACTCATGAGTTCTTCGAGTTGAAGCACGCGATGGCGCGTGCGATGGCAAGTCGTCGTCTGGACGCGGTGCTGTTCGAGGCGAATCTCCCGGACTCGCTCGACGTCGACGGCTGGGTTCGGACGGGTGCGGGCGATGTGCGCACTGCGCTTGCAGGGATGGGCTTTTGGACCTGGGACACCGAGGAAGTCGCCACGCTTCTCGGGTGGTTGCGACGCGACGGTGGCGCGACCCGATTTCTCGGAGTCGACCTGCAGTCGCCGATGCGCGCGGTCACGAGATTGAGTGCCCTCATCGATCCAACAACGTGGGCCGCCACGGCTGCTCCCCTCACCCATCTTGCTCGCGAGTCGTACGCGCTGGCGGCCAGCCGCGACAAGCGTCTCCTCAACGAGCTTGAGCGCTCCATCGATGCCCTCGCCGCGTCGCCCCTACCGACGGCGCCGGAGGCCGCCCTCGAGGCGAGGATGCTCATCGAACACGTGAGGGCGTGGATCCGTTTCGCCCGCTTCGACGACATCTGGCAGCAGCGCGCGTGTCGCGACGAGACGATGGCGCAGTTGGCGCGCGCGTGGTCCGAGTCGCTAGGACCCGATGCGCACTGCTTGCTGTGGGCGCATAACCAGCATGTGGCGAGAGATGGCTTCTCGGGTCGATTCCCCAGCATGGGCGGTCACCTAGATGCCACGCTGGGGAGCCGCTACCTTCCGATCGGGCTCATGTTCGGGTCTGGTGCATTCCAGGCCACCGACGAGGACGGCTCGCTTGTAGATCACCGCGTCGGCGAACCTGACCCTGATCTGGTGGAGTCGGTGCTGGTGGAGGTGCCGCATGACATCTATGCGCTCGACCTGCGCTCAGCCCCGACCGCCGTTCGCCGTTGGTTTCGTCGCGGCCATCCGACGCGCAGCATCGGCAGCGGCTTCCGATCGGATCGAGAGCATCGCCTGGTGCTGGACCTGACACACGAGTACGACGCCGTCGTGATGGTCCGGCACACCTCGCCAGCGCAGCGCACACCCAGCGGTCGCAGGTTCCCCCGTGTCACAGCGAGCCCGTGCCACCCGACGAGCCCTCTCCTCCTCCGAGATGACCTCGGCGGTCCGCCCCGCGGTTGGTCACTGCTTCGCCCCACGGACGGCCTGAGCTGGAGGACCATCGTGGTTCGGGACGACGACGACCTCGCACTGCTGGTGATGAGGGAAGCGGCCGCCTACGACCGGGCTGGTGTGGTTCTCACCCGCTCCCTATCCCCCGAGTCGCTCGCCGGTCGCACGCTCTCGTGGCGGGCCACGCTGACCACCGAGGTCACAACGGCACCGAACAGTGCAATCTTCGCCGTCGCAGTCGCCGCAGACGGGCGAGAGACCGCCATGCTGGTCGACGTCTGGACGGCCGATCAGTCGGTCACGATCGACATCCCACGCGACGCAGTGGACGTCCGCATCGGTGTACGCATAACGGGCTCAGACCCGGTCTTGGTCCACGGCATGACGCTCGACGTGGTGTGACCGGCTAGGTCGCAACGTGCTCGAGGACCGAGGCGACGCGCCCCCTTTCACATCTGGGCCGGTCAGTCACGAACTCGAACACACCTTCGCAAGCTCGACGATGGTGCGCACGCCGAAACCCGTGGCACCACGGCCCAAATAGCCTCGTGGCTCGTCATCGTGATACGCGGGACCTGCCATGTCGATGTGGGCCCACAACTGACCCTCCGGAACGAAGTCGCGGAGGAACGACCCAGCGATGAGCATCCCGCCCTGCGCACCGCCGATGTTTGCGATGTCAGCGACCCCGGAGTCCAGCCGTGGCCTCAGGCGAGGGTCCAGCGGCATGCGCCACATGGATTCGCCAGCTACTGCTGCGGCATCGCACACCATGGAGCAGGCCGCGTCATCACCCATCACGCCAGCCGTGAATGGTCCCAGTGCCACACGTTGCGAACCGGTCAGTGTGGCGAGGTCCACCAGGAGGTCCGGACACTCCTGCGCGGCCAACGCCAACGCGTCAGCCAGGAGCAGACGTCCCTCGGCATCCGTGTCGAGCACTTCTACGGTGCGCCCTGAGAACGTGCGAACGACAGTTCCTGGGACGAGTGCGGATCCCGACGGCAGATTCTCTGCCGTCGGGGCGAACGCCGTGACCCGCACCCGGAGACCCAGCTTGGCGATCGCGAGGGTCGCCGCGACGACGGCAGCCGCCCCGGCCATGTCCGCCTTCATGAGCCACATCCCGTCGGTGCGCTTCATCGAGATCCCGCCGGCATCGAACACGACACCCTTGCCTACGAGAGTCAGATGATAGGTCGATCCGGGAGGGTCGTAGTCAACTCGAATCAGGCAAGGAGCCCTCTGCGAACCACGCCCCACGGCATGCACGGCACGGAGACCGAGCGTCAGAAGGTCGTCACCCTCGACGGTGTGCACTGAGACCGGGGATCCGACAGCCGAAGCCATCACGGCCAAGCGGAACTCGTCGGGGCCTAGGAAGTTCGACGGCGCATCGACCCACGACTGTGCCAGCGCAACTGCGTCGCACACCGCTTCTCGTTCGCGCGCCAACCGCTGCGACGCTGCGTTCGGTTCTGCCACGACGCGAACCTGCCGCTGCGGAGGTCGACTGCGCCACGGTTGGGAAGGCCCTCGGGCCAGCAGCGATCCGTCCACAATGGCAGGGAGGCATACGTGCGCAGCCGGTACGGCGACGAGCACACGGCCCCGCTGGGACCGGACGGCGGCACCGATCACCCCTCGCAGCCGTTCCGAATCGCCGCCGCTGCTGTCGAGCTGGAGAGAGCCCAGGCCGACGCCGACGATCACCGGGGCCCGCACGAGTCCCTCCGACGGGATCGTGACGACCTCACCTTCGGCACCCGTGGCCCCGAGTACGGCAAACGCAGCGAGGGCCTGCCGCCGCTGGCGTCGTGTCCACCAGGGGGATGGTGTGGCGAGGTCGAGGGTGCCGTCCACCACGTGGATAGCGACGACCACGGCGTCGCTCGTGGTCAGCGACACCGAGGACGCACCGACCAGAAGACGCGGCATCGAACCTCCTCGAGCGTTGGGGTGAGCGAAGCGGGCAGGCTGCGTTTGCTAGCGGACCCAGCCCAGCGATTCGCCGGCATTCTCAATCTGGACTGCGTCGCCGAACGAGGCGCGAACCGCCTCGGCGTCACCTACCAGGAGGATCGTGTGCGATTCGACCAGCAGCCACCTGTCTGCCACTGACGCGATCTGCGTTGGTGTGAGCCGCTGAGCGCCCTCTACGCCTGCCACAACGGAGCCTGGATCGGCGCCGGCGACGAGAGTGGCCGCCACTCGGTCGGCGATGCCCGCCGGTGTCGAAAGGTCGATGGCGATCCGCCCGAGCAGACCCCGAGCCGCGGCAGCCACGTCCGCGTCTGACAGCGGCCGCGTGGACAGCCCGGCAATCTCCTCCCGAAACGAGGCGGCGGCGGCGGCCGCGTTGGCGGGAGCCACGGCCGCACTACTCACGACGAGACTGCCGTGAGGACTGTCGTTCCAGGCGGAGTTTGCGGAGTAGGCCAAGCCGTCCTGCTCCCGTAACCGGGTGGAGAGCCTTGAGGTGGCGCCACCACCAAGGAGGCGTACAGCGATCTCGGCTGCGGCACGTTCGGTCGTCGCGGGGGCCGGAGCCTCAGCCATGGCGAATAGGTCGACCTGGCCAGCTCCCGGTTTGTCCAGGAGGAGGACGCGAGCGGAGACGCTGCGCGCACGACGAGCCAGGTCGGCAGGACACGCGCCGGGTGGCCCGAGCGTGTAGATGAGCGAGGACTCCTCGACGTCACCCACAACCACCAGCGCGACGGAACCGCGAGCGAAAACATCGGCCGCAGCGACGACCGACTCGGGATCCGCGGAAGCCACCATGTGCTCGGTCGCAAAACTCACGCCGGGACGGAGCAGTGCGATGCCCATCCGATCGGCCGCCAGCCGGGGATCAACCGCCGCGATCTGGGCTGCCACCGTCGTCAACGCCGCGGTCGCTGACTCACGCGTGGGGACCCCAGCGATCAACACCAGCAGCCGAGCCAAGATCGGTCCGGACCCTGCCGGTCCGAAGGCTGACAGGACGATGGCACCCCCGATGACGGAACGAGACACCGATCCGCCCACTGCTGACAGGGTTCGAGCGATCTCACCAGGGTCGAGGGCAGATCCGGGTTTGCCAAGGCAAGCCAGGACCGCCATCCCTGGAGCTGTGACGCGGTCGAGGTCCGGCCGGAGAACGAGACGAACCTCGACGATCGACTGATCCGGACCGTCAACCAGAAGCACCCGGCGGCTGGCCCCGGCGTGGAGGTCGGCCTTGAGATGGAGTTGGGGACGTGGCCAAGCGCCAGGTCCGGGGAGCGGCAACGGAAGCGGAAGCGGAAGCGACGTCATGCTTGCCTCGCCACGGGCTGGATGTCGACGATGGCCCTCGAGGGGCCAAGGAAGACATGATCGACGAGCGAGCGGAAGCTGCTGGCTTCGGTCTCCGCCCAGATCCCCGGGATGCGATCCACCAGAGCGGCGTCCCCGTGCACTATCTCGGTCGTCGCTGCTATCTCAGCTCGTACCCAGCACGGCGCCGTACCGCGGCGGAGGGTGGTCGTCGACGATCGAACACACGCCGCCAGAGCCTCCTCGTCGAGCTCGTCGAGCCATCGGTGAGTGGCAGCGTCGAGCGCCTCTACCGCGTCACGGGCAGCGATGCCCGCGCGAAGCCTGATGCCGATCGCCACAGACGCGGGGTGAGCAGTGCCGAAGCTGTCGCTCATGCTGCCCAGATACGCCTCCACCTGGTGAGCGGCGCCACCATCGACGAGCGTGCGCCACCAAGGTCCGGTTGCGGGTTGCGCGAGGTGGGCCATCGCGAGTCGAGTCCGGAGGTAGCCAGGCAGGTCTGCCGAAGGGGATGGGACTCGAAGACCTAGCGCGATTGCCGGTTCGGTGGCGATGTGGTCGGTCTCGGTCCGCCAACGAGGACGGGCAGGGGCCGGCTCGTCGACCGCGGCTCGCTCTGGTCGTGATCGAGCGGGGATCGATGCGAAGTAGCGCTCGGCCGTGGCCAGGACCTCCTCGATGACCACACCACCAGCGACCGAGACGACGGCGTTGTCCGGCCCGTACCAGCGCTCGAAGAAGGCTTCGGCATCGTCGACGGTCACCCGGCGCAGGTCGTCCATGTCGCCGTATCCATCGTGACCGTTGGCCCAAGTCTCGAACAGCGCTGCATCGGCCTGGAACCAGGGGAATCCGCCATACGCGCGGCTCCAAATGGCACCCCGAATCTCCTCCTCCACGACGTCGACCTGGTTGGCTAGCGATGCTTGCGTGATGCGCAGCCCAGCCATGCGGTCGGCCTCACAGAAGAGGGCGAGATCCACGGCACCCGACGGCACGGTCACGACGTAGCCCGTGTAGTCGTGCCGGGTCTGTCCGCTGTACCACCCTCCGGCGGCCTCGATCAGGCGTTTGTGCTCAACCTTGTCTAGCGATCGTGAGCCCTGAGTCATCAGGTGTTCGAACAGGTGGGCAAACCCGGCCTGCCCCGGTTGCTCATGCCTGAATCCCACGCCATAGCTGACAGCCACCGAGGCTACGGCCACTGATGGCTGCGGTCGGATGATGATTCGGAGTCCGTTGCCCAAACGCGCTCGGACAAGGCCTGGCGCGGGCTCATCCACGGCCTCCACCGTCACGTTGACACCTCGTCGTTACGAGTCGGCGTGCGCGTGGACAGACGCCGCAACAAGTGCAGTTGAAGGGCAAGTCGCTCTGCGGGATCGTCCAGATTCGTGAGGCCGAGCCCGCGAAGCTGCCGGATCCGGTAACGGACGGTGTTGGGATGGACCACGAGCTGAGCCGCCGCTGCGTCCGTGTCCCCGAATGACCCGATCCAGGCAAGCAACGTCTCGGCGAACTGGGTGTTGCGCTGCTCGTCATGCTCGAGGACGCGGAGAAAGGCTTCCGAACCCAGAGTCGGCTCAGTAGCCATCGCATCGAGAAGCAGGTCGAGGAGGGCTTGGTCGCCCACCTCGGCGATGTCGGCCACCAGGCTGCGCCCTTCCTGGCGTCCCAGAACTCGGAGGACCCGCTCTGCTTCGGTTCGGGATCGCGGGAGATCGCGCACGGAGGCGACGACAGTTCCCAGACCGAAGTGCACCGGCACACTGAGCGTCCGTGTGTACCGTGCCGCGAACTGGTCGACGAACTGGCGCACATCGGGATCGGGGCGGCCGATCGAGCGGGTGGCGGGCACGGGCACAACGGCGAAGAGTCGTTCCCCGATCTTGGCCAGAATTGATTCGCGGTGCAGGGCCGACAGGCTGAGCCGCAATCCGTCCATCAGACGCAAAAAGACGGCATCGCCGTCCAACGACCCATTGAACTGCGCCGAAACCGCCACAACCTGGTATCCGTTCGCCGCTAGGCCGAGGCGACGCGCGGTCTCCTCGGCTCCTGCGCCGCCCTGAAGAAGGCTCAGCAGCGACGCGGTCTCGGCCGCTCGCCAGCTGTCGGCCGCGAAGCGTTGCCGTAGTAGCTGCATGGCCACCGTACGAGCCGCGACGGCGAGACCCTCTTCCTGCTCCGGGGAGGGGGTCCCGTCGATGACGGCCCAGATGGAACCGAGGAACTCCCCCCCAGCGCGTACCGGCATCACCACACGCGGCAGCACATCCGGCGGTCTGCCAGTGACGTATATCGGCGAGGTCGCCGAGTGCAAGCGCTTGTACACGCCGTGCTGCCGCATGCGCGAGTGGAACAGGTCGGGAGCCTTGCGCCCGAGAATCGTTGCTCGGCGAGCCTGGTCCGCCTTGTCCTGGTTTTCCGAGAAGGCGAGGACCCGACTCTGAGGGTCTTCGATCGTGACCGGCGCGTCGACGAGTTCGGCGATGGCATTGGCGGTGCGGAACAGGTCGTCTGAACGCTGGCCGCTCGAGGACTCCCTCGGTTCGTCCGACGACAGCACTTCACGGAGCAACGTTGTCAACTGCATCCAGGATGCTGACGAGTCGACGGCGAGGAGCGGGACTTCAGACGAGAGGGCCGCCATCACATCGTCGCTCAGCACATCAGTGCGAACGACGACGGCAGCAGGGCCACGGCCTGACAGGCTCCGCCCAATGGCCACGAACCGATCCGAGCGTCGAACTCCCACGCACAGCACAAGATCTCCGGCCCCGACAGCGGCCACGTCCTCGCCATCGAAGAGCACGATATCGGCGACCTGTCGGGCCCGGTCGGCGGCCTGCAGCGGGAGCGGGGACGTCAGGACGACCGGGGCAAGCCGGTCGACGACCTCGCCGAGGGTCGTCACGGGCGAGCGTTCGCGGGTGACGATGCCAAGTCCTGCATGATCGTTATCGTAGTTGCACTTCCACGGGGCACCTGTGTGGAAAGCCCAGCATTCGAGATTCAGTTGTTGAAGTTCACAATGTGGCGTGCACGCCGCGCTGGCTCGGGACGAACTCCGGATCGGCCAGGCCAGGCTCCCTGAGGGACTCCGACACCCAAGCTGCCTGGTCCGACGCGAGCAGCCCGGGCAGACCGCCGGTGTGGACAAATACGACGATGTCATCCCGGGCGATGGCACCAGAGCGCACGCCCGCGATGAGCCCGGCCATCGCCTTCCCGGTGTAGACCGGATCAAGGACGATTCCTTCGGTCGCCCCCACCATGCGGATGGCGTCCAGGCACTCGGGGGTGCCCTGTGCATAGCCGGGGCCGAGGAACCCGGACTCCAGCCGGACCCGGCCGCTGGGGGACGGGGCCCCCACGAGCGCGGCAGCAGCGCGGGCGATGGACTCGACCCGCTGCGCGAGGTCGGGCTGCATCGCGACTCGGACACCTAAGACCTTGTCGAACGAACCCATACCGAGTGCGAGGCCAGCCTGCGTGCCGGAGCTGCCGGTGGCCACGACGAGCAGATCTGTGTCCGGCCGCGCGTCGAGCACCTCGCGCGCGGAGTCCGCCATGCCCCACGAGCCCAGCGGCGTTGATCCTCCGGTCGGAATGACATAGGGCTTTTCGCCCGCAACCTCTAGGCGTCTGGCGCATTCGAGCATCTGCGCTTCGGCGCCATCGAAGTCCGTGGGAGCGACGAACTCGACGTTGGCGCCAAAAACCATGTCCAGCAGGAGGTTGCCCGACAATGCTATCTCGGGGCGACCTTGCAGGAGCAGAGTGCATCCGAGCCCCAAGCGTGCCGCCGCAGCTGCGGTCATCCGAGCATGGTTGCTCTGTGGACCGCCGCCCGACACCAGCCACGTCGCACCCTTTTCGATGGCGTCCGCGCAGAGATACTCCAGCTTGCGAGCCTTGTTGCCGCCGCCGGCAAGTCCCGTCAGGTCGTCACGCTTCACCAGCAGGGTGCCTGCAGGTTTGCCCAGCACGGCGGCCAGGCGATCCATGGCCTGCAGCGGCGTCGGCGTCAGCGCAAGTACACCGCGTAGGGCACTGGGCGAAGGTGTCGTAGTCATGCGTTCGTCCCCCGTCTCAGAACTGATTCAAGGAGCCGGTGTAGTTGTAGCAACCACATCCCGAGTCGTAGACCGCGACCTTGTAGGCAATCGCTCCGTCGTGATGCCCCGGACCGAGCTTGGCCATGAAGGTCACTGGTGAGTCCCAGACGC
>CAIXFH010000198.1 GCA_903918645.1 uncultured Actinomycetes bacterium
AACCTCGAGGTAGATGTCGTAGCCAAGTACGTTGAGCGCATGTTGCAGTGGAGGTCGGAGTGACAACGTCGGAGATCGGTGCCAACGCCGGGGTACGTCTGGACAGCGTGGACGATGCGATCGAGGCCATTCGCGCTGGCAAGTGCGTGGTGGTTGTCGATGATGAGGATCGCGAGAACGAAGGCGACCTGATCTTTGCTGCTCAGCGGGCGACTCAAGAACTCGTTGGCTTCATGATCCGCTGGACAAGCGGGTACATCTGCGTGTCACTGCCTGGTCGCGAACTCGATCGGCTCGGACTGCCACCTATGACCATGGTTAACGAGGATCGCAAAGGCACCGCCTATGCGATCACGGTCGACGCTCGTGACGTGAAGGCAACGGGTATCTCGGCTGAGGATCGCGCCCGCACGATCAAGGTCCTCTCCGACACCGCCACTGAGCCGCGCGATCTAACTCGACCCGGACACGTTGTGCCGCTTCGCGCATCGGAAGGTGGCGTCCTGCGCCGTGCGGGCCACACCGAAGCTGCGGTCGATCTTGCTCGTCTGGCCGGGCTCACCCCAGCCGGGGCGCTGTGCGAGTTGGTCAACGAAGACGGTTCGATGATGCGCGCACCGCAGTGCCGCGAATTCGCCGACACCAACGGCCTGGTGATGATCTCCATCGCCGATTTGATTTCCTACATCCGTCGCACCGAGCGCCAGATCGACCGGGTTGCGCAGACTCGGATGCCGACCGAGCTGGGCGAGTTCACCGCCTTTGGTTTTCGCTCACGGCTCGATGGTGTCGAGCATGTTGCTCTGGTCTATGGCGTGGTCGGCGACGGTGAAGACATCCTCGTCCGAGTGCACTCCGAGTGCTTGACCGGCGATGTATTCGGTTCTCGTCGTTGTGACTGCGGCCCGCAACTCGATGCCGCCTTGCAGCGGGTAGTCGACGAGGGCCGCGGGATCGTTCTCTACATGCGTGGGCATGAGGGTCGCGGGATCGGCCTGCTGCACAAGCTGCAGGCCTATGAATTGCAAGACGGCGGCTCAGACACTGTCGATGCCAATCTTGAACTCGGCTTACCCGCAGATGCTCGCGACTACGGAACGGGTGCGCAGATCCTGGCTGATCTAGGGGTCCGCACGATGCGGTTGCTCACCAACAATCCCGCGAAGCGCGCTGGCCTTGAAGGTTATGGACTGGCGATCATCGGACGCGTATCCCTTGAGATAGCCCCCAATTCCGAAAACCTGAAGTATCTGCGCACCAAGCGCGATCGCATGGGCCACGATTTACCCAGCGACCTTGACGACTCGGAAGGACCCACAGCATGAGCGGTGCCGGAGCCCCCAGGTTCGACAACGATGCCACCGGCATCCATGTCGTCGTCGTCGCGTCCTCGTGGCATGACGTCGTTATGGGTGGCCTCGTCGACGGGGCTGTTCGTGCACTCGAGGCGATGGGTGCCGACTACGTAGTTGTGCGGGTTCCGGGTGCCTTTGAACTCCCCTTGGTTGCCAAGGCGGCCGCGGCCACGGCAGATGCTGTCGTGGCGCTCGGCGTGGTCATTCGCGGTGGTACGCCACATTTCGACTACGTCTGTCAGGCGGCGACCGATGGCCTGACTCGCGTCGCCATCGATACGGGTGTCCCGATCGGGTTCGGATTGCTGACCTGCGATACCGAGGAACAGGCAATCGCCCGCGCCGGATTGCCTGGCTCAATCGAGGACAAGGGGCGCGAAGCCGTTGAGGCCGCAATCAGCGCGCTACTCACCCTGCGTTCGATGAAACCGCGTGGCTCCGTAGGCTTTGCGACATGAAGACCTTCGAAGAGTTGCACACAGAGCTTGTTACCAAGTGGGTTGAGCAAGACGAGTCATCCAACACCGTGGCGCTGCTCAAAGGCGGTGTGCACTCGATCGGCAAGAAGGTCGTCGAAGAGGCCGCCGAGGCGTGGATGGCTGCGGAGTACGAAGGCAAGGACCGTACGGCGCAAGAGATTGCTCAACTTCTCTACCATGCGCAGGTCTTGATGCTCGCTGCTGATGTCTCGCTCGAAGATGTGTATCGCTACCTGTAAGAGGCACCTGCGAGGTGTCCTGTGACCGTCGTTGCTCGTCACCATTCTTGGAGAAATCGTGCTTCGTGTTGCCTTGCCGAACAAGGGCCAGCTGACTGATCCCGCGCGCGAAATGTTGCGCGAAGCTGGCTATCCAGTCGCTCATGCCGCGCGCGAGCTCGTCGTACAGGACCCAGAAAACGACGTTGAGTTTTTCTTCCTGCGTCCGCGTGACATCGCCACCTATGTCGCCAGCGGCCAACTAGATATTGGGATAACTGGGCTCGACCTCTTGGTTGATTCAGGGTCCGACGCCGAGCCGCTGCTCGAACTCGGGTTCGCACCTTCGACCTTCCGCTTCGCGGCGCCGCGGGGCACCGTGTCATCTGTTCGCGATCTCGCTGGGATGCGAATCGCCACCTCCTATCCAGGCCTGCTCAGCGTCAAGCTCGCAGAACTCGAACTCTCCGCCGTCATCGTCAAACTCGATGGCGCAGTTGAGAATGCGGTCCGCCTAGGCGTGGCCGACGCGGTGGCCGATGTCGTGGCCACTGGCACCACGCTCAAGCAAGCCGGTCTCGAGGTCGTCGGTGATCCGATCCTGGTGAGTCAGGCATTGCTCGTGCGCCGCGCAGGTGCGCCGGAAGACATCGCCGTCGACACTTTCGTTCGTCGTCTACAAGGTGTCATAACTGCTCGCTCCTATGTGCTCCTCGACTACGACATCGCCGAGTCCCTGCTCGATGCTGCCTGCCAGATCACTCCAGGGTTTGAGTCGCCGACCGTGTCACCACTGCATGACCCAGACTGGAAAGCAGTTCGGGCTATGGTTCCGCGTCCCGACCTGCACAAGGTCATGGATGAGTTGTACGACCTCGGAGCCCGAGGCATCCTCGTCACCGCAATCCACGCCTGCCGGCTCTAGAGCGCCGACTGCATGGACCCGCGTTTCGCCGGGGTCGACTTGCCTCGGCCAGAGTTCGCCAACGATGCAGGCAGTGCTGATCCGGCTTTGGCGCAAGCTCTCGAGCAGTGGTCTCGCGGGGAAATCTCACGCCATCCGGTGATCTCGGCGCTCATGGGCACCCGCGTCATGGTCCCGCTCGTGGCGGTGCTCGATGAGGAGGAGATCGGTGCTGATGGTCTTCGTCGCGATAAGTCCAGTCACATGGCCACAGTCACGATGGTCCTACCAGATGGCCGCCGTGGGCTGCTGGCCTTCTCGTCTGTCGCCGCCCTCGGACAATGGGACCCGCAGGCGCGAGGGATCCCGGCGCCCATCGCTCGTGCGGCGCAGGCGGCGATCGACGAGGGAGCAGACGCTCTCGTGCTCGACATCGCTGGCCCAGTGCTTTTCCCGATCACCGGCCCAGCGATGCAGGCGCTGGCCGACGGTCATGCGTGGTTCGCCCCGCAGGATCACCCCGAGGTACTCTCGGCGATCGAGCGGGCGGCGGCGGCTATCCCGTCCATCCTCAGTCACGAGGTCGACTCTGGGCTCGAGCAGGGGGTCGACATCGTCGTCATCGTCGAGATCGCCGGCCTGATGCACCCCGATGTGGTGGCGCGCAAGCTCGCCCGGCTCCTTGATTCGGACCCCATTGTCTCGGCGCACTGCCCGGCCGGGATCGCCATTGGTGTGCAGGTGGACGACAGCAGTACGTGAGCGCCTTCTGCGCGTGTCGTCCTCGCAGCGCAGCGAGTCATGGCAAGAATAGGACCCGTTGTTGGTCAGAGTCGATGCGCGCGAAAGGAAATCTCATGAATTCCCGAAAACTCATTGCCGAGTTCCTCGGTACCTTCTTCCTCGTACTCCTGGCTGTCGGTGCTGCAGTGGTCGGCCTCAAGTCCAGTGGCAACCTCGCGGTGGCCATCGGCTTCGGATTCGTCCTGATCCTTGCGGCCTACGCGTTTGGCCCGGTCAGCGGCGCTCACGTTAACCCCGCAGTCACTCTGGCGATGGTGATCGCTCGTAAGATGCCGATCGTCGAGGCCGTCGGATACTGGATCGCACAGTTCATTGGCGCCATCGTGGCTGCTGCGGTGCTCAAACTCTTCGTCTCGAGCTTTGGGGTCAAGGACGAGACCGGCAATCTTGGTAGCAACGCCTACGACAACGGTCACATCAACATGGCCGGTGCGTTTGTCCTGGAGATTCTGCTCACCTTGGCCTTCGTCCTGGTGATCCTGCTCGTCACCGACCGTGCCGCCAATGCAACGGCTGCCGGACTTGCCATCGGTGCGGCGCTGACAGCGGTACACATCGTCGGTATCCCACTTGATGGCACCTCGGTGAATCCGGCCCGCTCCTTTGGCCCCGCGCTGCTTGCTGGCGGTACGTCACTGACTCAGGTGTGGCTGTTCTTGCTAGCCCCGCTTGTCGGTGGCGTCCTTGCTGCCTTGATCTACCCGTTCACCCGCTCTGCGGGAGACGCCGAGGCTGACGCCCCTGCCGCGCGCAAGTCGAGCCCAGGCAAGCGTCGCTAATCACCTGATGTGGGTGGGTTAGTCCCAGCACTTTCCCGACCTCCGGGTCCGGATTCCGCCCATCGGCGGGCTCCGGACCCGGTTTGGTTCAGAACGCGGCCGGGTACGCGCTACACTTCACCCGGACCGATCCACCCCGACCGTTGGAGTGGATCACGACAAGCGGAGCCCTCGCTCCCACCCGCATCGACCTTTGGGTCGTCGGGTCTGGTCGCAAATCCCCTCACCGGGGGTTTGAGGGGTGTGTCTGGCCTAGGCTGGGTGCCCAACGACTTGCGAGGCCTCGCGCGCGTGTGCGGGGCCTCGATCCATGTCGGGGCTCGGTACGGGCCACGCCGACGACCCTGAGGAGAACACATCAGCGCCGAGCCCCGCATCAATGAGCGGATTCGAGTCCCGGAAGTCCGACTTGTCGGACCCAATGGGGAACAGGTCGGCATCGTCAAGATCGACGATGCACTGCGTCTAGCGGCTGAGGCCGATCTCGATTTAGTCGAGGTCGCACCAATGTCCAAGCCGCCGGTCTGCAAGCTCATGGACTACGGCAAGTTCAAGTACGAATCAGCGTTGAAGGCCCGTGAGGACCGTAAGAAGCAGGTCAACACGGTGATCAAGGAAATGAAGCTCCGTCCCAAGATCGATGCGCACGACTACGAGACCAAGAAGGGCCATGTGGCCCGCTTCCTCAAGGCCGGCGATAAGGTCAAAATCACGATCATGTTCCGCGGCCGCGAGCAATCGCGACCCGAACTAGGTTTCCGTCTGTTGAAGAAGTTGGCCGAGGATGTCGCTGATATTGGCTTCGTCGAGTACTCGCCCAAGCAGGACGGCCGCAACATGATCATGGTTCTCGGGCCGGTCAAGAAGAAGGCCGAAGCGATGGCAGAGGCAAAGGCCGGACGCGACGCTGCCAAGCGCAGCAACGACCCGAACGACCTGACCCACCTGGCCGACCAGATCGACCTGCCCGAAGACGAGTTGTTCGACGACACGATCGAAGGCGCTGTCGATCTAGATGGCAGCCTCGCCGCGGTCGGGGGCGAACTCGAGCAGTACCAGGCGGACGCAGACGAGGATGCAGCAGATTCAGACGAGAACGACGAAGACGACGCAGACTCCACGGATGCAGACGAGAGCACCAAGGCCTGACCCGCACCACTGCACGACGGCACTAACGCAAGACTGCACAACCGTCAGCACGATTATGAGCACGACCCGATGTACAAGGAGAGCGGCGAGATGCCGAAGCAGAAGACCCACAGCGGTGCCAAGAAGCGCTTCAAGGTGACCGGCACGGGCAAGATCATGCACGAGCGCGCTAACAAGCGTCACCTGCTCGAGGTCAAGTCCAGTCGGCGCACTCGGCGTCTGTCCCTCGATGTCGAAATGGCTCCAGCCGATACCAAGCGCATCAAGAAGTTGCTCGGCCGCTAGGCCGCACCATCCCCGACGACCATCGCCGGGCCGGTCCGGCCCGTACGTAAAGTAGGAGTACATCTCATGGCACGCGTGAAGAGGGCAGTAAACGCCCACAAGAAGCGTCGCGAGGTTCTTGAACAGGCCTCCGGCTACCGTGGACAGCGTTCGCGTTTGTACCGCAAGGCAAAGGAGCAGCTCCTTCACTCCGGCGTCTATGCGTTCAACGATCGACGCAAGCGCAAGGGCGACTTCCGTCAGCTCTGGATCCAGCGCATCAATGCGGCCGCCCGATTGAACGGCATGACCTATAACCGTCTGATTCAGGGTCTCAAGCTCGCTGAGATCGAGGTCGACCGTCGTATGCTCGCTGAACTCGCGGTCAACGACGCTCCGGCATTCGCTGCCTTGGTCGCCACCGCGAAGGCCGCTTTGCCGGCCGACGTCAACGCGCCTTCGTCAGCTGCCTGATTTAGTTCCACCCACCGTCCCGGTCGCGAGGTGCGCAGGTGATCGGTCCTGAGCTGACGTCGACTCGTTCACCACGAGTCAACGCAGCTCGGCGACTGATCAAGCGCGCCTTCCGTGATCGGGACGGTCGTTTTCTGGCCGAAGGACCGCAGGCCTGCCGTGAGGCCGCCATGAGTCCGGGAGTCCTGCTCGAGTTGTACGTCACCCCGGATGCCGCCAAGCGGCATCCGGAGATTGTCGAGGCGGCCCGCGCCGCCGGCGCCGAGGTCGTTCGAGCATCCGGCGAGGTAGTCGGTTCGTTATCGGGCACTGTCACTCCACAGGGCATGGTCGGGGTGTGCGTGCGTATCGCAGCATCCTGGGATGACCTCGTGGCTACCGGCCCCACCCTGGTCACAGTGATGGCCCACGCTCGCGATCCAGGCAATGTCGGCACCGTCATTAGGTGCTCCGATGCCGCTGGCGTCGGTGGAGTTGTAGTCACTGAGGCAAGCGTGGATCCCTTTAACCCCAAAGCTGTTCGAGCCTCAGCTGGCTCTCTGTTCCACCTGCCCGTGGTCGTTGGCCCGAGCATCGATCAGCTTGTACCTGCCTTGCGCGCCGCCGGACTCTTAGTGCTAGCCGCTGATGGGGCTGGCTCGCGCGATCTCGACGAACTCGTCGATGACGGCACGCTTGCTCGGCCCACCGCGTGGATCTTCGGCAATGAAGCCTGGGGTCTGCCTGAGTCGACCAGGGCGTTGGCCGATGAGGTTGTTCGGGTACCGATTCATGGCCGCGCTGAGAGCCTGAATCTAGCCACCGCCGCGGCGGTCTGCCTCTATGCCTCAGCCAGGGCGCAACGTCGCACGTGATCACCAGCCTGTCGAGCTGCTGGACAGGTGTAGCAACCCTCGACACACCCCGTGAGGGTCCTTCAGTCGCGTCTCGTGCGGCAAGATGGGGCGTGACAGTAATCATCGACGGGCGAGGTCACCGATGTTGTACACCGAAGACAGTTACACCAAGATCGAGTTGTTCCGGGCCAACGGCTACGTCGTGCTTGACCCATACGACCAGTCGGCCGACCCGCAGGAGTGGCGCGACATCGAGTTCGTCGACTGGAAGTCCTCGGGCGAGACTCGGTTCGCACCCCTTGCCTCTGCCTATGGCGACCTTGAGTGCGATGGTTTCTGGAACCACACACCACCTAAGACTGACAAGGACGGTGTCTGGGTTCCGGCGAACGCACAGGCGGCTCCGCACTTGGTCGAGCGCGCACAAGAGCCCGGGGCCAACATCGGTCGCTGCCGGGTCATCGAACTTCTGCCCAACGAGTATGGCGAGACGTTGTACAACTTCCACCGCGACGACAACAACCGGCTCAACCCCGAGGGCACCGGCTGGATCGTCCGCGGCTTTTTCAACCTGACTGACAATCCTGATTCGGTCATGGTCCTGCGGGCGGACAAGGATGATCCGGCCACCGAGACTCGTATCCCGTTGCCTGCTGGCGCCCAACTCATCGTCGACACGCAGCGGCTCTATCACGCGGTCTGGCATCAGGGCGACGAGCCGCGCTACTGCCTCATCACATCGTGGGAGTCCGGTCCAGAGCTGGACTCCTACATCACCAAGTATCACGGGGTTGCTCAGGTCGATTCGTACCCGATGACCGATGAGCAGATCGCTGGCGGAGAGCGCCTCGCGGCAGACAAGCGTGCTGCTCGAGCGGCCGCGTTGGCTGCTCGTGGTCAGGACCCCACGTTCGGTGACGGCACCCTCACTGTGATGGAGAGCGACGCCATGCAAAAGGAGCAGTTGTCCGAGGCCTGATCCACCTTCGTGTTCCACCCGTTCCGGGCCGCATCATGGCACCGGCAAACCGGTTGGGAGTCTGAGGTTGGGCCCGCCTAGACTCTGACCTGCCGCCCATGACTGGAGCCCCCGAGCATGTCTGCCCCGAATAAGTCCTTTGACCCGGTTGAAGTCGCTGATCTTCGACCAGAGGCCATCGATGCTGCTGTCGCCGATGCTTTGGTTGCCATCGCGTCGGCTAGCGACCTAGACGAACTGAAATTGGCTCGGCTCGCCCACTCTGGTGATCGCAGCCCACTGGCCCTTGCCAACCGCGAGATCGGCGCGCTGCCCCCGCAGGCCAAAGCTGAGGCTGGCAAGCGCGTTGGTAGTGCCCGTGGCAAGGTCCGCTCCGCTCTTGAGCAGCGTCAGTTCGACCTGGAGAACGACCGCGATGCACGGTTGCTGGTCGAGGAAGCCGTCGATGTCACGCTGCCGTATGAGCGTCGTCCGGCAGGCGCGCGTCACCCGTTGACCACGATCCAAGAACGCATCGCGGACGTGTTCGTGTCGATGGGCTGGGAGGTTGCTGAGGGCCCCGAGGTCGAGACTGAGTGGCACACCTTCGATGCTCTCAACCTTGGCCCCGATCACCCGGCCCGAACCATGCAAGACACGTTCTTCGTGGGTACTGAGGATTCCGGCGTCGTTCTGCGCACTCACACCTCGCCTGTGCAGATCCGTTCGATGCTTGATCGCCCGTTGCCGATCTACGTGATTTGCCCCGGCCGCGTCTACCGCACCGATGAACTCGATTCCACCCACACACCGGTCTTTCATCAGGTCGAAGGTTTGGTTGTCGACGAAGGCATCACGATGGCCGATCTCAAAGGCACCCTGGATCACTTCGCCACGGCTATGTTCGGGCCCGAGGCCAAGACCCGGCTGCGTCCGTCGTATTTCCCCTTCACGGAGCCTTCAGCTGAACTCGACCTGTGGTTCCCCGGAGCGAAGGGCGGTCCCCGCTGGATCGAGTGGGGTGGCTGCGGCATGGTCAACCCGCGGGTGCTCGCTGCATGTGGCATCGACACCACTAAGTACTCAGGCTTCGCGTTCGGGATGGGCATCGAACGTACTTTGATGTTCCGGCACGACGTCACCGATATGCGAGACATGGTCGAGGGCGATGTTCGCTTCACCCTGCAGTTCGGTCAGGAGGTCTGATGCGCATACCGTTGTCTTGGCTCCGTGAGTACGTTGACATCCCGCACGACGAACAGCCCGAGGTGATTGGCGATCGTCTTGTCTCGGTTGGTCTCGAACTCGAGGAGATCGTGCGCATGGGCGGCGACAACTCCGGCCCTGTCGTTGTGGGCCGAGTTCTCTCGATCGAAGAGCTCACCGAATTCAAGAAGCCGATCCGGTTCTGTCGAGTTGCCGTGGGCGCTGCAAACGGTCACCCCGATACGCCGGGTGAGCGCGGAATCATATGTGGCGCAAGGAATTTCGTTGAAGGCGATCTGGTCGTAATCGCACTCCCCGGAACCATCCTCACCGGCGGGTTCTTGATCGCGAGTCGCGAGACTTACGGTCACGTCTCTGACGGCATGATCTGTTCTGAGCGCGAACTCGGCATGGGCGAGGATCATGCCGGGATCATCGTCCTCCCCGAGGGCACTGCTGACGTTGGCGCCCACGCGTACCCAGTGCTGGGGCTCGGCGACCACGTTCTTGACGTGTCAGTCACCCCTGACATGGGTTTTTGTCTGTCGATGCGTGGCGTGGCTCGCGAGCTTGCCCATCAGTACGGAGTCGCACTGCGCGATCCCGGGCTCGAGCTCGTCGACCTCCCCGCGCCTGAGTCCGGCGAACCGCACTCGTGTGTCGTTGACGACCTCGTTGGCTGTGATCTGTTCACTCTGCGATCCATCGTTGGCTTTAACCCCACAGCACCCTCGCCGTACTGGTTGCAGCGTCGGCTCGTGCTGTGTGGCATGCGTCCGATCTCGCTGGCGGTCGATGTCACCAACTACGTCATGCTCGAGACGGGTCAGCCACTGCACGCGTTCGACCGCGCCAAGGTCCGCGGTCCAATCGTGGTGCGTCGCGCGGAACCCGGCGAGACTCTCGAGACCCTCGACCACGTGGTGCGCACTCTCGACCCAGAAGACTTACTTATTGCCGATGAGCGAGGCCCTATCGGCCTAGCTGGCACTATGGGCGGGCTTGATACCGAAGTTGACGCCGATACTTCTGAAATCGTTCTAGAGGCAGCGCATTTCACCTCGCGTACCGTCGCCCGGATGTCGCGTCGGCACAAGCTATCAAGTGAAGCCTCGCGCCGATTTGAACGTGGTGTCGATCCAGTGCTTGCGCCGTATGCCTCAGCCCGAGCCGCTGCCCTGCTGCTCGCACATGGTGGTGGCCGGTACATCGGGATGACCGCCATTGAGGCCGCACGCGAACCGTTCCTGATCGAGATGGCCGTTGATTTGCCTGGACGAGTAGCTGGAATTGCCATCCCAGCCAGCACAGTGGTTGAGCGGCTGATTGCAGTTGGCGCTAGCGTCGCCGACTCGTCCGCGCCAATCCTGGTGGTCACGCCACCCACCTGGCGGCCCGATCTCACTGACCCCGCGGATCTGGTGGAAGAAGTCATTCGCCTTGGCGGCTATGAGGCCATCCCGTCGACCTTGCCGCAAGCACCGGCAGGCTTCGGTCTCACCGAGCGTCAGCGTGCGATGCGCCGAGTGGGTCGAGCCCTTGCTGCTGCCGGATATGCAGAGATCTTGTCCTACCCCTTCGTCGGCGATGCCGAACTCGACTCACTGGGTATCCCGTCCGACGACCCTCGTAGGTCCATGCTGCTGCTTGCAAATCCGATATCGGATGAACAGCCAGGAATGCGGACCACCTTGCTGCCTGGGCTTGTTGCCGTGTTGCGGCGCAACGTCGGACGAGGCATGCCCGACACATCGATCTTCGAGGCTGGGGCAGTCGTGCATCTGCGGGCTGGCCAGTTGACGCGAGGAGTCACCGATCCGCCCCGTCCCAGCGTCGCCAATCGTCCAACCGATGCAGAGATCGCGGCCTTGGACGCGCTCTTGCCTGATCAGCCATGGCACGTTGGGGTAGCCCTCACGGGGCAACGCGCGTCGTCTGGCTGGTGGGGTGCGGGCACTGAATCGTCGTGGGCTGATGCGATCGAGGCGGCACGAGTTGTGGCAACGGCGGTCGGTGCTGAGCTGACGGTGCGTCGTGGTGCGGCGCCTGCGCCGATGCATCCGGGACGTTGTGCCGAACTCGTGGTGGGTGATGTTGTCGTGGGGTACGCCGGGGAACTTACCCCTCGAGTATGCGCCGATGCAGGGCTACCGAGTCGCACCGCAGTGATGGAACTTGATCTTGAACCGCTGCTCGCTGCCGCTGTGCCAGTGGCCACGGCCCACGGTCTGTCGACCTATCCGGTGGCTAAGGAGGACGTGGCGCTGGTCGTCGACGCCTCAGTGGCTGCGGCCGATGTTGAACTGTCCCTGATAGCGGGGGCGGGCGAGTTACTTGAATCGATCCGGCTTTTCGACGTCTACCGCGGGGATCAGGTCGCCGAAGGATCCCAGTCTCTGGCGTTCTCCCTTCGTTTCCGCGCCCCAGATCGCACCCTCACTGTCGAGGAAGTCACCGCCGCCCGCGAGTCCGCCATCGCCGCTGCCACCCAAGCCCTAGGCGCCCACCTCCGCTCCTAATTCCCCATGACGGCGCCCCCACTGCGCTACGCGCAGCGCCGGCGCCAATTCCCCATCAATGTGCCCCCGACTGCGCTAGGCGCAGCGGGGGCGCCCCACTGACTGAGGGGACACTCCAAGAAATATCGGAATATGTGTATATTTGACGTATGACTTCCCTTGTCGTCTCCATTGCAGGCGCCTCCGGTTATGCCGGTGGCGAATTGATTCGCTTGGTCGCAGCGCATCCGCACCTCACGCTCGGCGCGTTGGCGGCTGGCAGTAACGCAGGCGCCCGGGTGCTCGACGTCCATCCGCATCTGGCGTCGCTCGGCGACCGGCGTTTCGTCGGCACGAGCGCCGAAGCACTGGCAGGCGCCGACGTTGTGTTCCTCGCTCTGCCGCACGGCGAATCGGCGTCGATCGCTGCCGCACTGTCACCCGACGCGATCGTCGTCGACCTCGGGGCCGATCATCGGCTGGAGAGCGCTTCGGCCTGGACGACCTATTACGGCGGCACGCATGCGGGTAGCTGGACGTACGGCATGCCTGAACTCATCGGTCGCGCCGAGATCTCCGTCTCTCGCCGCATCGCGAATCCTGGTTGCTACCCGACCGGGGTGATTCTGGGCCTAGCCCCGCTGCTTGCCGCTGGCCTAATTGAGCCGGACGACGTGGTTGTCGTTGCTGCCAGCGGTACAACCGGTGCCGGACGAAAGCCCAGCGAGGCTCTTCTGGCGAGCACAGTGATGGGCCAGATGTCGACGTACAAGGCTGGGGGAGTGCACCAACACATCCCCGAGATCGAGCAAGCCCTGACACAGGCCGCCGGCTCGCAGGTGACCGTGTCGTTTACGCCACTACTGGCCCCGATGCCTCGTGGGATCTTGGCGACGTCCACCGCGAAACTCGCGCAGGGTGTCACGACCGAGTTGCTGCGCGAGGCGCTGCATGCCGCTTACGCACATGAGGCATTCGTCGAAGTACTGCCGCCATCTGTGTGGCCGCAGACCGGTGCGACCTTCGGCTCCAACGCCGTGCATCTGCAAGTCGCAGCCGACTCTCACTCGGGTCGTGCAATAGTCGTGTCAGCCATCGACAATCTGGTGAAGGGCGCGGCCGGTCAGGCCGTTCAAAATGCCAACATCGCCGCGGGCTTCGACGAACGACTCGGGCTCACTGCGCTCGGGGTCAACCCATGAGTGTTACTGCGGCACAAGGGTTTCGGGCGGCAGGGGTCACTGCAGGCCTGAAGGCTAGCGGGAATCCTGATGTTGCCCTCGTGGTCAACGACGGACCTCTGCTTGCTGCAGCCGGCGTTTTCACTCGCAACCGGGTGAAGGCTGCACCCGTACTTTGGAGCCAGCAAGTGCTCAAGGCCGGAGTCGTCCGCGCGGTGGCCCTGAACTCTGGAGGTGCCAACGCTTGCACAGGCTCGCCGGGTTTCCTCGACACGCATCGCACCGCCGAACATGTGGCCAATCTCCTCGACGTGGGTGCCGCAGAAGTTGCTGTCTGCTCCACTGGGCTCATTGGCGTCCGACTTCCGATGGGGCTGTTACTCCCAGGGTTCACCGACGCGCTCGCGGCATTAAGTGCAGACGGTGGCGCGGGAGCCGCCACGGCGATCATGACCACCGACACGGTAGCCAAGAGCGCGATCGCGACGGGCCACGGCTTCACCGTGGGTGGCATGGCCAAGGGTGCTGGCATGCTCGCGCCATCACTCGCCACCATGCTGGTGGTGGTCACGACCGACGCAATCGCCACTGCAGCAACGCTTGACGCAGTTCTGCGTGAAGCAACTCGGCGCACTTTCGAGCGCGTCGATAGCGATGGATGCACCTCAACCAACGACACCGTGCTCCTGCTCGCTTCCGGTGCATCGGGCGCTGAGCCCACAGTGGATGAACTCACCGCTGTAGTCACAGAGGTGTGTGCAGGCCTTGCGCGCCAGATTGTTGCGGACGCCGAAGGCGCGAGCAAAGAGGTGCGAATCGACGTCGTCGGGGCTGCCACTGAGTCGGACGCCGTCGAGGTAGGACGTTCGGTGGCCCGCGCGAATCTGGTGAAGTGCGCCATCCACGGTGAGGATCCCAACTGGGGTCGCATCCTCGCTGAGGTCGGGATGACCTCGGCGGCATTCGAGCCAGAGTCGATCGACGTTGCGCTCAATGGTGTTTGGGTGTGTCGCGGTGGTGAAGAGGGCGACGATCGCGATCTGGTCGACATGTCCGCACGGGAGGTTGTGGTCACTATCGACCTGCATGCGGGTACTGAGTCGGCCACCGTCTGGACGAACGACCTGACTGCGGCGTACGTGCACGAGAATTCGGCCTACGCATCATGAATGCGATAGCGGAGGTGCGGGGCCACCACGAGGCCCTCATGGCTCGGCTCGAGCCTTTACGGGGCGCAATCGTGGTCATCAAGTACGGCGGCAATGCGATGGTTGACGGTGAGTTGGGACGCGCATTTGCATCTGATGTGATGCAGCTTCGGGGCGCCGGGCTCCAGCCCGTCGTGGTGCATGGGGGTGGGCCGCAGATCTCGGCGATGCTCGAACGCCTTGGTATTACTGGGGAATTCCGTGGTGGCTATCGGGTCACGAGCCCGGAGGCGATGGACGTAGTGCGCATGGTCCTTACGGGCCAGGTGCAGCGAGACGTGGTGGGCTTGCTCGGCGCGCACGGCCCATTTGCCGTTGGCCTGAGCGGCGAGGACGCACACCTGTTCACCGCTGAACGCACGCGTGTGCTCGTCGACGGTGACCTCGTTGATATCGGTCTCGTTGGTGACATCGTGCAAGTGCGTAGGGCCATCATCGATTCGTTGCTCAACGATGGACTTGTCCCTGTCGTGTCGTCGGTCGGCAGGGGAGTCGACGGCACGATATACAACGTCAATGCCGATCTCGCGGCTGCGGCGCTGGCGGTGGCTCTTGGCGCGGAGCGGATGGTGATGCTCACCGACGTCGAAGGCCTCTATGCCGACTGGCCCAACAGCGAGGATGTGATCCGCGCAATGGGCGTCTCAGCTTTGGAGGCGATGTTGCCGTCACTGTCTAGCGGCATGGTGCCGAAGATGGAAGCTTGCTTCCGTGCCGTTCGCGGCGGCGTTAAGGTCGCTCACGTGATCGACGGTCGGCGCTCCGATGGCGTTCTGCTGCAAGCGATCTCTGACGCAGCCGTAGGTACCGTTATTGTCGCTGACGACGATGCCAGGCTCACTGCTGTGGGTCTGGGCGGCGTGTCATGACCACCAATGAGGCCATGCAGGCGCGCTGGGATGCCGTGATGATGCGCAACTACGGCACTCCACCGATAGCCATCTCGCGAGGTGAGGGGGCTCGCGTCTGGGATGTCGAAGGTCGCGAGTACCTCGATCTGCTTGGTGGCATCGCGGTGAGTTCTCTTGGCCACGCCCACCCCGCCATCGTGGACGCTGTCACTCGGCAGGCGAGCCAGGTGATGCACACAAGTAACTTCTACATGCACGAGCCCGGGATAGCCCTAGCCGAGAGGTTGGCCCGCCTACTGGGTGAACCAACGCGGGTTTTCCTGTGTCAGGACGGTGCTACCGCGAACGAGGCTGCTCTCAAGATCGTGCGCAAGCACTTTCAGGGTGAGCGAGCCGAGATCGTTTCCACGAACGGCTCCTTCCACGGACGCACGCTCGGAGCTCTGTCCGTCACTGGAAATCCCGCCAAGCGCATACCTTTTGAGCCCTTGCCCGGTCCCGTGACGTTCGTCGACTTCGGCGACGTGAACGCACTTAGCGCCGCCGTCACCCGATCGACCGCGGCCGTCATACTTGAGCCGCTGCAGGGTGAGGGTGGAATCATCGCTCCCACGGAGGGTTACCTGCAGGGCGCACGCGAGATTTGCGATCGCACGGGAGCGCTGCTGATCATCGACGAGGTGCAATCGGGTATCGGGCGCACCGGCGCGTGGCTGGCATCTGGTTCGGCTGGCGTTGTACCCGACATCGTTACCTTGGCCAAGGGTCTAGCTGGGGGCATGCCGCTTGGCGCAGTCCTTGCCACAGGGTTGGCTGCAACCACCTTCGCACCTGGCGACCATGGGTCGACCTTCGGTGGTAACCCAGTGTCATGCGCGGCTGCGCTCGCGGTGCTCGAGACGATTGAGCGTGACGGTCTGCTGAGTCACGTCACAGCCGTCGGCCAGCGATGGGCTGCGGGCTTTGACTCCATCGTGCACCCGCTGCTCGCGTCGCATCGTGGAGTTGGGCTGTGGCGCGCGCTGGAACTATCAGACGACAAGGCCCCCCAGTTTGAGGCGGCAGCCCGGCGGCACGGGTTTCTCGTGAACGCTGTTCGGCCGAACGCTATCCGCTTGGCCCCCCCGCTCATCCTCACCAACGAGCAGGCCGACTCCTTCCTCGCCACACTGCCTGCGATCCTGGACCATTCGCTATGAGTCGGCCCAACACCAAACCTGCACGTCGGGCTCGAATCGCCGAATTGCTTCAGCGCGAAGCGATTCCGAACCAGGCTGTACTCGCCTCGCTGCTTTCCGCCGATGGTCTCTCGGTTACGCAGGCGACCCTGTCGCGTGATCTCGATGAGCTTGGCGCGGTCAAGGTGGTCGGTCCTGAAGGCAGCTTGGTCTACGCGATTCCCGGCGAAGGCGGCAATCCAGCTCTTATCGCTGCAGTGTCAGACGAAATGGCCCTGCAGCGGTTGTCGCGCATCGCCGGTGAATTGCTTGTGTCTGCCACGAGTTCGGCCAACCTGGTCATCTTGCGAACCCCACCGGGCGCGGCGCAGTTCCTGGCGTCCAGCATCGACCACGCCTATTTGCCCACCGTGCTCGGCGTCATCGCAGGTGACGACACCGTGCTGCTAGTTACTCGGGACCCGGACGGCGGCGCACAGGTTGCCGCTGCGATGCTGAACCTCGCAGAGAGTGGTAGATGATGACCACCCCGAACGACCACACGACGAATAACCCTGCTAAACCAAGGAGAAACGACCGTGACTGAGCGCGTGGTTCTTGCCTACTCGGGCGGCCTCGACACTTCCGTGGCAATCGGCTGGATTGGTGAGGTCACCGGTGCAGAGGTGATCGCAGTGGCGGTCGACGTTGGTCAGGACGGCGAAGATCTCGAGGTGATCCGCGATCGCGCGATGGCGTGTGGCGCCGTCGAGGCTGAGGTCGCTGATGCTCGCGACGAATTCGCCGACGGCTACTGTCTGCCCGCTCTCAAGGCTGACGCCCTCTACATGGATCGCTATCCGCTGGTATCTGCGTTGTCGCGTCCAGTCATCGTCAAGCACCTTGTCGCTGCAGCAAAGAAGCACAACGCGACGATCGTTGCTCATGGTTGCACCGGTAAGGGCAACGATCAGGTGCGGTTCGAAGTGGGCATCACCAACCTTGCGCCCGAACTCACCTGTATCGCTCCAGTTCGCGACTACGCGATGACTCGCGATATGGCGATCGAATTCGCCGAGCGAATGAATTTGCCGATCGACGCGTCGAAGAAGTCGCCGTTCTCCATCGACCAGAACGTGTGGGGTCGCGCGGTTGAGACTGGATTCCTCGAGGACATCTGGAATGCGCCCACTCCGGCCGTATACAGCTACACGCAGGATCCGAGTGTGCCGCGTGAGCCCGACGAGGTCGTGATCTCCTTTGTTGCCGGAGCCCCTGTGGCGATCGACGGCAAGCCGGTCACGATGCTCCAGGCCATCCAGCAACTGAACGCGCGCGCTGGCGCTCAGGGCGTCGGACGTCTCGATATGGTCGAGGACCGGCTTGTTGGGATCAAGAGTCGTGAGGTGTACGAAGCTCCCGGTGCGATCGCACTGATCACTGCGCGAGCGGAGCTTGCCAACGTCACGGTCGAGCGCGACCTGGCCAGATTCGCCCGCGGCGTGGCGCAGCGCTGGAGCGAACTCGTCTACGACGGGCTTTGGTTCTCGCCGTTGAAGCGCGCACTCGATGGATTCATCGACGACGTAAACTCAACTGTCACAGGTGATATCCGCATGACACTTCATGGGGGGCGCGCCGTTGTGTCGGGTCGCCGTAGTGATGAGTCGCTCTACGACTTCAGCCTCGCCACCTACGACACTGGCGACACCTTCGACCAATCGCTCGCAAAGGGCTTCGTCGACATCTGGGGTCTGCCGAGCAAGATTTCGGCATTGCGTGATGAGCGGCAGGGTCGCAGTCTTGGCTGACGAGCAGGAATCCGCGCAACGGCTGTGGGGTGGACGATTCGCCCACGGGCCGGCTGATGCCATGGCCGCCTTGTCCGTCTCGATTCACTTCGATTGGCGACTCGCACCCTATGACCTTGCCCAGAGCCGTGCCCATGCGCGCGTGCTCAATGGCGCCGGCCTGCTGACTGACTCTGAACTGAGTTCGATGCTCGAGGCTCTCGATGGTCTCGAGGCGGATGTGCGCAACGGCGCATTCGTGCCGGTTCCCGCTGACGAAGACGTCCACACCGCTCTCGAACGTGGCCTGACCGAACGCCTCGGGGTACTTGGCGGGAAACTGCGGGCCGGACGTTCACGTAACGACCAAGTTGCCACCGATTTCCGGCTCTTCCTCCGCGACCATGCCAGGGTGCTATCAGCGGCTGTGCTCGACTTACAGCGTGCGTTGCTCGAACAGGCACGACGTCATACCGACACTCCTGCACCGGGTTTCACGCATCTTCAACACGCGCAGCCCGTGTCGTTCGGACATGAACTGGCTAAGCATGTTCACGCGCTCGCTCGTGATCTTGACCGTCTCCACGACTGGGATCGTCGAGCGGCGTTCTCGCCCATGGGCGCGGGCGCGTTGGCCGGATCGTCGCTTCCCCTTGATCCTCAAGCGATTGCGCTCGAACTCGGGTTTACCGGCGCGATTGCTAACTCGATCGATGCAGTTAGTGACCGAGATTTCGTCGCTGAGTTCTGCTTTGTCGCGACGATGATCGGCATTCACCTCTCTCGTTTGGGCGAGGAGATATGCCTGTGGACCTCGCGCGAGTTCGGCTGGGCTCGTCTCGATGATGCTTGGTCAACCGGAAGTTCGATCATGCCGCAGAAGAAGAACCCCGATGTCGCAGAGCTCGCTCGCGGCAAAGCGGGTCGCCTGATCGGCGATCTTGCTGGGCTCCTGGCCACATTGAAGTCATTGCCCTTTGCCTATAACCGCGATCTACAGGAGGACAAAGAGCCAGCCTTTGACTCCATCGACACTTTGCTACTCGTTCTGCCAGCCATGACCGGCTGCGTGGCAACGCTCGTCTTCGATGTGGATCGCATGACTCTGGCTGCGCCACAAGGGTTTGCGCTTGCTACCGATATCGCCGAGTGGCTTGTGAAGGCCGGTGTACCGTTCCGTGAGGCACACGACATCGCGGGTGCCTGCGTGCGTCGGGCTGAGGCTCGCGGAATCGAACTCTGGGATCTATCCGATGACGATTTCCACGCCATCAGCGACCACCTCACTTCGGGCGTGCGCACGGTCTTGTCGGTGCGTGGTGCGCTGGATTCGCGATCGGCGTTTGGCGGCACTGCTCCTGCTCGCGTGCGCGAGCAACTCGACGACCTCGATGGGCTCCTCATTCGGCTAAGTGCCTGGAGATAAAGGAGATTCGGCACATAGCACCCTACCGATCCTGCTCCACCGGCTGATTGGCCCAGGGTGCTGCGTCGGTCGGTTCGGATCGACAACCGGGTGTTTGACCTTGCGCCGATTCCGACGTGGCTGTGGCTGTTGTCTGCCTAACGTCTTTTTTACCGGCCGTAACGGTTCGGTGAGGGAGGCGACGAATCGCCACTGCATACGCGGTCACCAGCCCTGATGAGCAGGGCAGCAGTGCGCGAGGAGCCAATGGTGAGACCGGCCCTGGGCCGTGGCTATGTCACGGCCCTTTGAATGGAGGAAAGTAATGGCTGCACCACGTAAGTCACGTCGAGTCCGCGCTGGCGCGATCGCTGCAAGTCTTGCACTTGGGGTCACGATGGCTGGAGCGTCAATCCCGCTGTTGGCCGGTTCTGCAAGCGCTTCTCAGTCCGATAGCCGTCACAAGGGCGATCGCGACTGTGAGTCGAGCCATGACCACGGGCACCACAACAACATGAACGACAAGAGGCAGGGTCACGATGACGAGTGTCGTTCGGACAACCACCACCACGGTGGCGACAAGTAAGTCCTGCCGCGCGCTGACCTACTGACCGGGCTTAGATCGCGCACTGCTCCAGTGCGCGGCCACTGCGGGGGTCCCACGCTGCACCGCTCAACGCGGCGCCGCTCTTGGGGTATTGAGTCAGTCCAGCGTTCACGACAGTCACGTTGGAGGCGGCTCGGTAGTCAGCCTCAGACCTGGCTACCGAGCCGCCTCTTTGCCTGTGTTGGCCTGCGTCAATTGGTCCCTGGCTACGGTCAAAAACGGCTGTGGGAGA
>CAIXFH010000199.1 GCA_903918645.1 uncultured Actinomycetes bacterium
CGGCCGTCCACGACCACGTCGAATCCGGGAACCACTGTCCCTGCACGAGCGAGCCGATGGTCTCGCCTACCACACCAAGGGTCAAGGACCATCCGAGCCAGTAGCCGAAGGTCGCGATGGGACCAGCGAGGGTGAAGTACCGCTTCCACCCTTCGTTGGCGAAGAGTGCGATGCCGCCGGACTCACCGCGGAACATGAGTGCCATCTCGGCATAGAGGTTGTTCTGAAGGTAGGCGACGATCGAAGTTGTTACCCAGACTACGAAGGCACCGATCGTCCCGATCGCGCCGATCGTGTATCCCAGGCTGATTACGACTCCGTTTGGAACCGCCATCGCGAGCGAGAACCCGTCGAACCAACCCAACTTGTTCTGATCTAGCTCCGGATTCACTTGTGTCGGGTCAGGGATCTGCGCCGCCGCCGTGTGATCGCTGCTCATGGTTACTCCTAGGCTTTGAGTTGGCTAGAACTTAGGGCAACCTCCAAGCAATTGTCTAGACCTGAAATCGACAAATCGTCGAGAGTCGCCTACCGGCAGGCACATGGACCCGACGATGGAGCGTCGGCCCTAGCCGAGACAGCTGCGTCAAACCAGCCTCGGGACCGATGGTCTGCGTCACCAGCCGGCGGTCTGTTCTGCTGCCTTGACTGCTAGGACGGGCGCAGCGGACATCGCGTTACGCACGAAACCAGGCGGCAACTACCGACTCCACCATGGATCAACCGTCGTGACGAGGGTGAGTGACAACCAATGCGATCGGACGCTATCTAGACGGGGTCCGGTACTGTTCGTGGCGTGGTGACGTTCACGATGGCTGACAAGGTTTTCTCAAGAAGGCCGGACTTGCAGGCCCATGGCGCCATGCCGTCACATGCCCGAATATCTAGCTGGCTCGAGCGATTGATCACGACGAGCAAGCTGCAACCCGGGGATCGGCTGCCTCCTGAGGTGGAGATGGCGGAAGCTCTGGGAGTGAGCCGCATGACGCTTCGGCAGGCACTAGCAGACGTGGAGCGGAAGGGTTTGCTCCAGCGGCGACGCGGACGATTCGGCGGCAACTTCGTCGCCATTCCACGCGTTGAGTTCACGCTGGCCGCTCGCCTCGGGTTCACCGAGCAGATGCGCCGAGCCAACGTCAGAGCGGGAGCGCACGTGGTGTCAGCGTCCACCATCCGGCCGCCCGACGAAGTTCGGGTTGCATTGCGGCTCAGCAGAGGCAAGAACGTTCACGAGATCCTCCGTGTGCGCTTCGCTAATCGCGACCCGGTGACGTTGGAGAGGATGTACGTACCGGAGGACGTCTATCCGGGACTGCCCGACCTCGATCTCACCGATTCGCTCTACACCCTGATGGAGCGAAACTACGGAACTCCGCCGGACACGGTCGAGGAAACTATCGAGCCGGTCAAGGCCACGCTGCAGCAGGCCGAACTTCTGCACGTTCAGGAACACGATCCCCTGCTACTCGTGATCAGAACGTCTTGGGCGGCCGGGGGTTTACCCATCGAGCGCTCGTACGACTACTTCCGACCCGACCGGTCGCGTATCACCGTGCGAACGTCCGCTGACGGTTCCGGACTCGAGGGAACGCTCATCGCGAGCTGGCGGAAGCCGAGTTCAAAGCAGTCGGGGGTTTCGGCGAATCGGGATGGATCGAGCGCACGCAACGGTCGCAACGGTCCGTCGAAGAAGACCGCGCACCGCGACCAATAGCCGCCAGCGGTTGCCGCGCATCGCTCGCCGTCTTCGCCCTGTGGGTGGCGCGGACGATGCCCTGGATGCTGTGTGTCCGTGGCTTCGAGGACAGTGCGCGACTTTGGGGCCTTGAAGCCACCCCGGGCTCAGGTGAGTGACGGGCTTGACGTACGTGCCTCTAATGCGAGACCGGCGTGAACCCCAAGCAGCCTGTCTGCAACTTTCGGATGCCATACGAAACCACGACCACTTAGTCGCGCATCAGATACAGATCAAGGAACGGTGACGTGCCGACGTTCGACGGAACGATCATGACGACGAGGTACGAAACGAGATACGTTTGGTCCCGTCACTTGCTGGCGCCGCCAGCAGATATAGCTTCCTCTAGCCTTCTCCATGCGGGAAAACACCTCTCCTGAAGCATTCTTCACACGGGAGGTTCTGGTTCGAGTCCCGTCACTCACCCCAAA
>CAIXFH010000200.1 GCA_903918645.1 uncultured Actinomycetes bacterium
ATCCCGACCTTCTTGAACCAGCGTAAGAACGGGTATCGCACCTCGCTCAAGGCTGACCTCAAGAACGCGGCCACCGCAATCGAGTCGGCTGCTGTCGACAAGAACGGTGACTACACCCTCGTTACCGGTATGACCGCCTCCTACACCGCCTTGGACGCGAGCCTGCTGTTCAACGCCTCCAGCGGCAACACGATCACCACTAAGACCATCACCAACGGCTACTGCGTGAAGGCCACCAACACCAACCTCGGTACCACCGAGCCCTGGTACTTCAGCAAGGCGACTGGTGTACCCGTCGACGGCACGACCGCAGGGAACATCCCAACCGGCTGCTGACCTAACACGTTGGTGAGGGGCGGCTGCACACCTGCAGCCGCCCCTCACTGCTGTTTCAACTACTGGCTTGTGGTTACTGGCCAATGAATTGTCCACGGCGAGATTGGAGTTCGAACATGTCAACAAGATCAACGCAGGCCGGCTTCACCCTGATCGAACTCCTGATCGTCATGATGATCATCGGGGTGCTCGCCTCGATCGCGATTCCAACCTTCTTGGGCCAGCGCAGCAACGGGTATCGAACCCAGCTGCGTGAGGACCTGCGCAACGCGGCGTCCGCGCTTGAATCAGCCTCCGTGAAGACCGCTGGCGACTACACCCTTGGCGCCGCATTGGCCGGGGGAGAGACCTTGTGGACCGCACGGACCAATCCGTTGGCGGCGCTCATCGACTTCGCCGGTAGCCCTGAGGACACGGTGCAGATCACCCGGGTGAGCCGGGATTCGTACTGCCTGAGCGCAACCAACCAAAGCCTCGGGCTGACCGAGGTGTGGGAGCACACCAAGGGTGTCGGGTATCCGCAACTGGGCACCTGTCCGTGAGTCCTAGCCCTGAGTCCTGAGTTCGGCTCGACTACGAGGAACCGGCTCAGTGCGGGCCTACTACCGGCTGGTTACCTGGAGCCGGCCCCATGTCTGACCGGGTGCGAACGGCCTGCGGGCCTCAAGAATCCCTCTCCAGACGCCGAGTGAAGAGTATGCCGAGTTCTCGGGGGATCAGATGAATGCCATGAAGTCACGAGCTTCGCTCGTGCGCGCTGGTGCCTCTGACGACGGCGTCTCCCTGGTGGAGATGCTCGTTGCGTTGACCATCGCGGTGGTGATCATGACCGGTGTGGCTAATGGCCTCGTGCGCGCCCTCTGGGTGACCGGGGATTCAAAGAATCGAGAGGTAGCCACAAACCTTGCTGCTTCAGCTATCGATGAGGCTCGGGCTACAACCGACTACTCGACCCTGCTCGGTGCGTCGGGCACCCAGACAGTCAACGGCCTAAGTTTCACGGTTCTAAGGTCGGTGACGAGTTACTTGTCATCTGGCTCGGCCTCGCCCTGCGACGGGTCTGCCTCGAGCTATGTGAAGTACAAGAAGGTCAGTATCAAGGTGACCTGGCCAAATATGCCGGCCACGACTGATCCGGTCCGAGCACAAACGCTCCTCGCTCCTGGCGTGAGCAGCTTCGATCCCACGCTCGGCAACGTCGGTGCCAAGGTGAGTAACGCTCTTGGGCAACCTGTTGAGGGGATCCTGATCACGCTCACGGGCGGAACGACCTCGCTTGCCCAGTACACCGACGAAAGTGGGTGTGCGTTCTTCGACAGTCTCAGCGCTGGGTCGTACACAGCTGCTGCTAGCACCTCGGGCTACGTGAGCTCGAGTGGCCTCAGTCGGCCAACCCAGCCGGCCTCGGTCAATGCTGGAACCACCACTCCCGTGGCATTCGATTACGACCGGCAGGGCAGCTTCCTCGTGGCGTTGGGTGATTCGTCCTACCCCGCTCCAGCGGCTGTTCCGGTGGAGCTCGGAAATTCGTCCCTACTGCCAGATGGCACCCAGACCGTGACGGGTACGGGAACACCGCGCACCATCGCCAGTCGCTTCCCATTTCCTAGCGGCTACACACTCTGGGCGGGCAGTTGTGCCGATGCTGATCCCGAAGGAGCCAGTGGTAGCGGGCCCTACAACCCATCTGCCTCCCGTGGTTCAGCGACGCTGGCGACGTCGACGAACCCCCCCACGAAGACCCTTGACATGGCCAAGGTGCGGGTTGTCGTCCTGTCCGCAGCTGGTGTTGCTACTGCTGGAGTATCGCCGGTCATCACGCATTCGGGTACCGCGCCTTGCGATGTCACCGAGTCGTACACGCTGACTTCGACAAACAACAACGGTGAGTCGTTCGCTTCCTTGCCATGGGGTACCTGGTCCGTGACGGTGCCTGGGCGAACCCTCACTGCTGCCGTAACCCCCGTATTCCACCCCACCACGTCCGAGATATATGTGGAGGTGCGAGTCCAGTGACGTTCTTTCGTCGAATAGCGCGGCGCCACAGAGACATCAGAAGATCAGGGTCGGCCGGCTTCACCATCCTCGAACTCCTGGTCACGATGTCCTTGATGGGTGTCCTTGGCACCGTGATGTTCTCGACCGTCGTGTCAGTGACGCGCACTGTGACCCACAACGAGGCCAACGCCGACAGCGTTGATATTGCTCGTGTGGGATTGAACCGGTTGAGCAAGAACATTCGGTCCGGTATGTCCATCCAGCAGAGCGGGTTATCAGATCTTCCGGCGCTGGCTGAGATAGGGCCCAACAAGATCACCGTGTATGGATCCCTCGGGCCGACTCCGACCAAGATTACTTACTCGATCAATGCCAATCGCGAACTTGAGGAGAGTTGGTACGCCGGCAACTCCGCGAGCAACCCATATTGGACTTTTGCTACAACACCACGCGTTGAAGTCATCGCGCGAAAGATCCCCACAACAGCCGCAGCGTTGTTCACCTTCCTAGACGAAGGTGGGGCTGCCATCACTAACCAAACGTCGACCGCCTACGCCGACTTATCGTTGGTGCGATCGGTGGCCATTTCGCTCACTGTGGATTCCAACCCCGCGAGGGGCGGCGGGCCAGTGACGTTAGTCAACACGGTTGTGCTGCCCAACCTAGGAATTGCGAAGCGATGAACGACATCCTCTCCACCATCAGACGTCGCATGGCAGGCATCCACGATGACTCGGGTATGGCACTGGTGACCGTCCTGGGGCTCGGCGCACTGCTCACAATCTTGATGTTCGCCGCTACCGGCTTTGCTGTGAACCAGCAAAAGCAGGTGCGAGGCGACCAAGACTGGAACAGCTCTCTCGCGGCCGCCGAGGCCGGAGTTGACGACTACATCTCCAAACTCAATGCCGACGGAACCTACTGGCGCTATGGCAACCCCGCGAACTCGTACTCGGCCACATCGACGTTGTCGCTACCCACTGGCACGGCGGTCAATACCGCCTTCTCCGGTTGGACAGCGATCCCCGGAACCACGACCCGCGGGTACTTCCGCTACGACATCGACAACTCGCAGTTCACGTCTCAAGGCATCTTGAAACTTCGGTCATCGGGGAAAGTCGGAAGCAAGGTTCGGTCGGTGGAGGTGCAGATTCGGCGCAGAGGATTCATCGACTACCTCTACTTCACGGACTTCGACACCAAAGACCCTGCGGCGTACGAGACGATTGTTGGCGACAGTTACACGGCTACCCAGGCTGAGACCAACTGCCACAAGCATTCCTACGAAGGTCGCGTAGACAAGATCAACGGCGTTAACACCGGCTGTACCTCTATCAGGTTCATCGGGTCCGGCGGCGTAACCGATGTGATCCAAGGTCCGCTTCACACTAATGACTCGTTTTACACCTGTGGCGCACCGCAGTTCCAGGGTGCAACGTCGACATCGTGGAACGACCCTGCGGGTAAGCGCTACCGCAAGGACACGAGTTGCTCAGGAACTCCGGTCTTCTCCGGGTCTGGAGACCCCAAGTACGCCTCACAACTCACGATGCCACCGAGTAACAACTCGATCAGACAAGAGGTGGATCCCACTCGGACGAATCCCGTGGGTTGCCTCTACACAGGTCCCACGTCGATCGTGCTGACATCGGTCGGCAAGATGAACGTTTCGAGTCCTTGGACGAAGAACGGGGGAGCGGCCTACTGCGGAGTTGGTAATGGCTTGTCGCTGCCTGCCAACGGAGTGATCTACGTCCAGAGCGTGCCGGCAACAGCGGATGCATACACAAACAGTTCACCAACTACCGCTTGCAAGAACTCGGGTGCGGGCAACCCACTGGGTTACCCGCAAACCAACGACATCAGCAAGTTCCCCTGCAACAACGGTGATGTGTTCATCGAGGGAACGCTCAAGGGGCAGCTGAGCATCGCAGCTGAGAACAACATCGTGATCACCTGGCACCTTGACTACGCAGGTGGTTCGAGCGGTACTGACCTGCTCGGCTTGATGGCGAACAACTATGTGGAGATCTACCACCCGATTCAGTGCACGAGCTATTCCGGAGCGGAATGTGTCAGTGGTACGAACCTGATCCCCACCGGCAAGACCACCACGTTCACTAACTCTCGAGTGAATGCGGCTGTGCTGTCGGTTAACCACTCCTTCCGGGTCGAGAACTACCGCTGGGGCACGAGCCTTGGCACGCTGAACATCACGGGTGCTCTAGCTCAGCGCTACCGGGGAATCGTCGGATCAGGCTCAGCTGGCTTTGCAAAGAACTACGTTTACGACGCACGCCTTCGATATGCCTCGCCACCCAAGTTCCTCGACCCAGTGCAGTCGGCCTATCAGCCGAGTTTGTGGTCGGAACCCTCGCCGGCATATACGAGCTGATCTTGCGTGGCCAGAAGTCTTCGAGACCACCACGCGGCTAGGGTCGGCTGATGATGGAAACCTCGGGCAGCGACGCGCTGATCGTTGCGGTGCTCTGCGGAGTGTTGGGGCTGTTCATCGGGAGCTTTCTCAACGTCGTGATCTACCGGGTGCCGCTTGGTGAATCGGTGGTGAGCCCACGGTCGCGATGCACTGGCTGCGGCTCAGAGATCGCCGCCCACGACAACATCCCGGTCCTGTCGTGGCTCTGGCTGCGTGGGCATTGCCGGTCGTGCGGACAGGCCATCTCAGTTCGGTACCCGCTGGTTGAGCTGCTCACCGGTATCGCATTTGCTGCCGTTGCATGGTGGGCAGGGCCGAGTTGGCAACTGCCGGCGTACCTGTACTTGGCCGCGATTGGGGTCGCCCTAAGCGCGATCGACCTCGATACTCGTCGGTTGCCGAATGTCCTCGTGCTTCCCTCCTACCCGGTGGCAATCGCGCTGCTCGTCCTGCCCGCCGCGATTGATGGCAACTGGGAGGATTTCCTTCGGGCGATCCTCGGCGGAGCCGCTGTGTTCTCCTTCTATTTCGTCTTGGCCCTGATCTATCCAGCCGGTATGGGGTTTGGGGACGTCAAGCTCTCTGGGGTCCTGGGTATCTACCTGGGCTGGGTGTCATGGGGTGTCGTGATCGTTGGCACTTTCGCCGGATTCCTGCTTGGCGCTCTCGTCGGCATCGCCGTCATGCTGGCAAAGCGGGGTGGGCGAAAGACGGCCCTGCCGTTCGGCCCATTCATGGTCGTGGGCACCTTTATCGCGCTGGGGGCCGGTCCCTCGATCGTCTCGTGGTACCTCACGGGGCTGGGCAGCTAGCCGCCGCCGGACGCCAATCCCGGGCACGTGAGGTGCAAGCAGGATTTGTCCCCCTTCTAACGCTTAAGGCAGCCCCCTGCGGCGCCGATGCGGAAAGAAGCAGCTACCAAGACCGTTGGTGGCGGGGGAAGGGTGGAAACCGTGGCAGGCAGAACCGCCATCGGACTCGACATAGGCACGTCGAGCGTTCGGGCAGCTCAGGTGACCGTGTCGAAAGGTTCGGTCACGTTAGACCGCTTCGGTCAGGTCGCTCTGCCACCTGGCGCCGTTCGTGATGGTGAGGTAGTTGACTCCGACGCTGTTGGCGCGTCCATCAAGCAGTTGTGGTCCAGCGCCAAGTTCACCAAGAAGGACGTCGTGATTGGAATTTCCAATCAGAAGGTATTCGTCCGGCTCATAGACGTCCCATGGATGCCCGCGGATGACTTGAAATCATCGTTGAAGTACCAAGTCGCTGATCTCGTGCCGATGCCCATCGATGAGGCAGTGCTGGATTTCGTCGCACTTGAGGAAGTACTCGTCGACAACGCGCGAAGTATTCGCGGCCTGCTGGTTGCTGCGAGCCAGGACATGGTTCTCGGCGCGATCCGAGCGGCGCAGAAGGCTGGTCTTCGTGCGTCAACCGTTGACCTGACTCCGTTCGCTGTATTGCGGGCTGCCGGCACTATCGATTCAGCTGGAATGTCGGGACCGGAAGCAGTCGTTGACGTCGGCTCGAGGGTCACCAACATCGTGGTCCACGAAGGTGGCGTGCCAAAGTTCGTCCGCATCCTGCTCTTGGGCGGCGACGACATCACCGGCGCGCTAGTTGAACGCCTCGGGGTCACGATGGCTGACGCCGAACAGCTCAAGCGCGACCCCGCCCTGCTCGCATCTCCGCACTCGGCCGACGCGCGTCGGATCGTCGATGCGGCCCTGACCGAGTTTGTCGACGAGGTTCGCGGCTCGGTTGACTACTACTTGGCGACAAGTGGCAGCAGACCTCTTGCGCGTTTGGTCCTCTCCGGCGGTGGTTCGCTCTCCGACGGTCTTGCCCAGCGCCTCGCTACTGCAGTGCGCACCCAAGTGGAGTACGGACGCGCATTCGGACAACTCACGATTGGTAAGACCGGGCTCGGCCCAGAGCAGGTTCGATTTGTCGAACCCCTGGCAGCAGTTCCGGTCGGGCTCGCGATGGGAGCGGTGTGATGCTCACCCTTCGTCGACGCGCAGCCGGCCAGGCGAACGAACCTGACAGCGAGGCTGTGGCTGGCAGTGACACTGGCAGTGGCATTGGCACTGCAGTGCCTGCCTCCGCGCAGGAGTACTCGTCCCTTGTGGGCGCGTTCCCGAGGGTCAACCTCATCCCCGACACCATCGCAGCTGAGGCCAAGGCCCGTAGGGCAAAGATGGTCGTCGTCGGTGCCACGATCGCCGCAGCGGCCGTGATCGGATCGCTCTACACGATGGCGGCCGGTGAGGTCGATAACGCTCAGCAGCAACTCGACTCCGCGTTGGCCCAAAGCCAGGTGCTGGCGAGCCAGACATTGCAGTTTGCGGACATTCCGAAAGTCCAGATGGATGTGGACAACGCGAAAACTCAGCAGTATCAGGCAATGGGCGGTGAGGTGCTCTGGTCATCATTGCTCAACGACCTGTCCTTGACTATGCCAGCCGGCACTGCCTTGACTGAGTTCAAGGCCTCGGTTGATGGCATCGCCCCGGTAGCTGCCTCCGCGAGCGCAACATCGACAGACGGCACTGTGTCACCCGCGACTCCTGCGACCAACGCTCCGAAAACACTGAGCGTCTTGGGGAATCCGGGCATCGGGATCATCACTTACGCGGGTGAGGCACGCACGTACGCAGACGTTGCCGCGTTCCTTGACTCGCTGGGAAAGCAGAAGACGTTGCTTGACCCCTACCCCAACAGCGCCCAGTTGAATCCTGGCTCGTCTGTCGGAGTGTCGACTGGCCGAGTCGACGTTGCCGGCACCGGCCTGACCTTCTCGACCACTGTCACCATCAGCGCCAATGCCCTATCGCATCGTTATGACCTGAATGCGGGGAAGAAGTAATGAAGTTTGGAAGCGCAGCGCGCTGGTATTTGGCTGCCGGACTATCGGCGACCTTGGTGTTGATCGCTGGCTGGTTCCTGCTGATCGGTCCGCAAAGGTCAACAGCTGACGAACTGTCATCGTCGGCCGCGTCGAAAGTGTCCGAGAACGCCCAAGCACAGGCTCACATTGCGAGCCTGAAGGCGCAGTTCAAGGATCTGCCAGCCCTACAACTCAAGGATGCTGAAGTTCGTAGCCACATCCCACAGGCCCCCAATATGCCCGCGCTGCTGCGGGACCTGTCGAGTGATGCCAAGTCCGCTGGGGTCACTTTGGTCGGGGTAACACCTCAGCAACCGATGCCGCTATCCGAGCCTGCAGGGGGAGCAGGTGGCGCGGCTTCACTCTCGACGCCTGGGCTGGTCAATCAGATTCCGATGACGATTCAAATCAGCGGCACCTTCGCTCATATGCAGACCTTCCTGAGCAACATCGAAGGTATGCAGCGGGCGATGTTGATCACTGGGATAGATATCAGTCGCGATGGGACCGGGGAAGGTCCTGGTGGCACCGTGCTACTCAAGGCTGCCCTCGATGCTCGCGTCTTCATGGCCAATGCCGGTCAACTTCCTTCGCAGGTCACGACCACAACTCCATCCACCGCTGACGCGGCTAGCTGAAAGGGGATTCGACATGTCTGAGACTGCATTTGCAGCGACCCGGGTAGCCCCGCTGCCGTATGAACCAGAAACCGAGCCCACCAAGGGGCGCCGTAAAATCGCGGTGCTAGGTGGAGTTTGCGTAGCGGTGATCTTTGGCGTGGGCGGCTACTTACTCCTGAATCCAGGAAGTTCAGCGGGCAACGATCAGTACCGCCTCGCACCTCCGACGACTGCGCCGTCGGCCGTCGCAGTTCCTGCCAAGCCCGATAAGCCTGTGGTGGTGCGGCCGGCAACCGTTCAAGGACGCGATCCGTTCAAGCCACTTTTTGACTCAGGATCTTCAGGGACTGCGACCTCCACTGGTACCTCGTCAGGCACAACGTCGGGCACGGCCACTGGGTCATCGGCCGGTAGTGCATCTAGTAGCGCAGCATCGATGACACTGGCTGTGAGCGCGATCGATGTGACGGCGCAGACAGCCAGCATCAGCGTTGATGGCAAGAAGTACGTGGCAGCTGTGGGCAAGCCCTTCGGGCAGTACTTCACGGTCTACTCAGTCTTCAACGATCAGTGCGTTGGCGTGCTGTACGGCGACCAGAGCATTCCGGTGTGTACCACCCAGTCGCAGAGCGTCACGCCCTAGCTGGGCTGATCACTTCGTGCTGAGGGTCGCCGCAACTGGGCGACCCTCAGTTGCGTGTGAGGGGTCGGTCAGTGATGTCGGCGCCCCGACGTGGAAGGATCGACCCATGTTGCGATGGCTCACTGCAGGCGAATCACACGGGCCTGCCTTGGTGGCCATCCTCGAGGGCTTGCCGGCAGGCGTCGAGGTGTCCACGCGAGATGTCGACCGTGATCTGGCGCGACGCCGGTTGGGCGTTGGACGAGGTGCGCGAATGAAGTTCGAGCAGGACGTCGTCACCATCATGGGCGGGATCCGGCATGGGCTCACTATGGGTGGGCCGGTTGCGATCGAAATCGCGAACAGTGAGTGGCCGAAGTGGGACGTCGTGATGTCGGCCGACCCGGTGCCGGCGGAAGACTTAGCCGGGCTTGGTCGAAACGCACCACTGACTCGACCCAGGCCCGGCCACGCCGATCTCGTCGGTATGCAGAAGTACGGGTTCGACGATGCAAGGCCGGTCCTGGAGCGCGCGAGTGCGCGTGAAACTGCAGCTCGGGTTGCGCTCGGCGCCGTTGCAAAGGCGTTCCTGGCGCAGACCGTAGGCGCCTCCGTTGTCTCGCACGTGGTCACGCTTGGCACGGTCGATGCCCCTGCGGGCCTCATTCCGACCATTGCTGACCTCGACGCCATTGATGCCGATCCCGCTCGTTGTCTTGATGCAACGGCCAGCGCCGCAATGCAGGCCGAAGTCGAGGCGGCGCACAAGGACGGCGACACCCTCGGCGGCGTGGTTGAAGTCGTGGTGCACGGCTTGCCACCGGGGCTAGGCAGCCACGTTCACTGGGACCGGCGGCTCGATGCGCGGCTGGCGGCGGCCTTGATGGGGATTCAGGCCATCAAGGGGGTAGAGGTCGGCGATGGATTCGAACTCGCGCGGACTCGCGGCTCACTTGCGCAGGATGAGATCTTGCCCGGTGCGAATGGCACTGTTGTGCGTGCGTCCGGTCGCAGCGGAGGCACCGAGGGCGGCATGTCCACCGGCGAAGTCCTACGTGTACGAGCGGCCATGAAGCCGATCTCCACCATCCCTCGAGCCTTGCGCACAGTCGACGTTGCCACAGGTGAGGCAGCACAGGCGATCAACCAGCGTTCGGACGTCTGCGCCGTTCCTGCAGCGGGCGTTGTCGCCGAAGCGATGGTGGCCCTGGTACTTGCAGATGCGGTGCTGGAGAAGTTCGGTGGCGACTCCGTCGCGGAGACGGCCCGCAATGCGGCCGCCTACCGGGCAACTCTGGTGGTGTCGTAGTCAGGTGTCTCCCCAAGTTGTTCTGGTGGGTGTTCCCGGTGCGGGCAAGACCAGCGTGGGCATGCGCCTGGCAGAGTTGCTGCAGGTGGGCTTTCGCGACACCGACCGAGACATCGAAGCAACCGAAGGGAAATCGGTCTCAGACATCTTCGTTGATTCCGGTGAACCGCATTTCCGCTCCCTCGAAAAGGCAGCGGTAGCAGCAGGATTAGCCGAACACGATGGTGTGCTTGCCCTGGGCGGTGGCGCAGTGCTCGACCCCGATACGCGGCGACTTCTCCTCGACCACCCGACAGTGTGGCTGCAGGTCAGCGCCTCCGCTGGTGCCCGCAGGGTTGGCCTCGACGTACCTCGCCCGGTGCTGCTGGGAAATGTTCGGGGCAGATTGGCATCGCTGCTTGCCGAGCGCTCACCGCTCTACACCGAAGTTGCGCGGATCACGGTCGATACTGACGGGCTCACACCTGATGCGGTCGCTGATGTCGTGCTCGCACAATTGGCCGGTTCCTGATGAGCCAGCACACTCGCATCACAGTGCGGGGTGACAGCCCTTACGACGTAGTCGTTGGCCAAGGGCTGCGAGGTGAGTTGGCGGGAGCGGTCGGGGCCGGGGTATCTCGGGTCGCGGTGATTCATTCGGACGGTCGTACCGACGACGGAAACTCAGTGGTTCAGCAACTTCGTGAGAACGGTTTTGAGGTTCTCGCACTTGCCGTTCCGGATGCAGAGGCCGCCAAGACCGCTCAAGTGGCCGAGCAGTGTTGGGCTGGGCTGGGCAAGGCCGGTTTCACGCGCGGCGATGTCGTTGTTGGAGTCGGGGGAGGAACCACCACCGATCTCGCCGGATTCGTGGCGGCCACCTGGTTGCGTGGAGTCCGGCTTGTGCAGGTGCCCACGACTTTGCTCGGCATGGTTGATGCCGCGGTTGGCGGCAAGACTGGCATCAATACCGCTGAGGGCAAGAATCTCGTCGGCTCGTTTCACCCCCCGTCAGCGGTGCTATGCGACCTCGATTTCCTGGCTTCCTTGCCGCGGATCGACCTTGCTGCGGGGTTGGCCGAAGTCGTCAAAGTGGGGTTCACGTCCGACCCAATCATTTTGGATCTGGTGGAAGCTGGACCCCTTCGAGCTACCGATCCCTTCGGGCCGATCCTGCGCGAATTGATCGAGCGCGCGATCACGGTCAAGGCCGATGTGGTGTCAGGTGACCTGCGCGAGAACCGAGCCGGTGGCCTAGGCCGCGAGGTGCTCAATTACGGGCATACATTCGCGCACGCGATTGAACAGGTCGAGCGGTACAGCTGGCGACACGGACACGCCGTAGCCGTCGGGCTCGTTTATGTATCGACTCTGGCTAGGCTTGCCGGACGACTTTCAGGCAGCGACGCGCAGCGCCACCGCAGCATCCTGGAGTCGCTTGACCTGCCGGTTTCCTATGCAGCTGGGCGATTCCCCGAACTCCTGGACGCAATGCGCATCGACAAGAAGACACGCGGCGATCTGCTCCGATTCATCGTCCTCGATGGCATCGGCGTACCCGGATTGCTCGAAGGGCCAGATCAGCGAATGCTCGAAGCCGCCTACGACGAGATTTCTCAGGAGCCGTCATGACCCGTGTCTTCGTCCTCAATGGACCCAACCTGTCGCGCCTGGGCTCCCGCGAGCCTGATGTCTACGGCCGGCTGACCTATGCCGACCTCGTAGCCAGATGTGAAGCCGAAGGTGCACGGCTGGGCTTCGAAGTTGACGTGCGTCAGACCGATGACGAAGCCGAGTTGGTGCATTGGTTGCACGAGGCGGCCGACTCATCGGTGCCGGTGGTACTTAATCCGGCGGCTTTCACGCACTACTCGTATTCGGTGCGCGATGCATGCGCGCAACTGACGGCACCGCTCATCGAGGTGCACCTGTCCAACCCCGCAGCGCGAGAAGAGTTCAGGCACACATCAGTTGTGGCGGCAGTTTCTACGGGCACTATCGCGGGCTTCGGAATGGACTCATACGTCCTGGCTCTGCAGGCGCTCGCGCTTCGGCCGCCAGCCTGATGCTCGGCCCTGACTACGCTGCGCGTCGTGAGCAGGTTCGCGCTGTCGTTGCCGATCGGCAGCTCCACGCACTAGTCGTCACCAACCCCGCGAATGTGCGGTATCTGAGCGGCTTCACCGGCAGCAATGGCGCGGTACTCATCGGGGCCCGGGCACAGGACGATCGGCTCGCCAGCGATTTTCGCTACATCACACAGGCTGGCCAGGAGTCACCCGGCCTGCAACTTCTGGTCGAACGCTCGGTGCTGTCTGGGTTGGTCGGCGCAGCGCTGGGCCTTGGGTCGGTGCGACTAGGGATCGAAGGTCAGCACGTGACTGTGTCCAACTACGACGCGTTGCGCTCTGACAACCCGGGCGTCGCCATCGTGGTCACGGATGGGGTTGTTGAGCCGTTTCGCCAGATCAAAGACGACTACGAGTTAGCCGCCTTGGCCCAGGCATGCCAGGTCAGTGACCTGGCTTTAGCGGCGCTCGTTTCTGAGATCCGCGTTGGGATGACCGAACGCGACATTGCCCGGCGACTGGAATGGCTGTTGATCGAGTGTGGCGCGGACAAGGTGTCGTTCGAGAGCATCGTGGCCGCTGGCCCACACTCAGCCATCCCGCATCACACGCCCACTGACCGCGCCCTCGAGGCGGGCGATCTACTTAAGATCGACTTTGGTGCACTCGTACACGGCTATCACGCTGATGAGACCCGCACTTTCGTTGTCGGAGCGCAACCAGAGCCCTGGCAGCGTGAGATCTATAACCTCGTTGAAGCGGCGCAAAGTGCTGGGATTGCTGCCCTCGCGGTCGGGGCAAGTTTGGCTGCTGTCGATTCGGCAGCGCGGTCGCTGATCAGCTCGGCAGGGTATGGCGCTGAGTTCGGCCACGGCCTGGGGCACGGCGTTGGCCTCGACATTCATGAGGCGCCGATGTTCGCGCAGTCCGCAACGGGTATCTTGGCTGCGCGTACACCGGTAACTGTAGAGCCGGGGATTTATCTCCCGGGTCGCGGTGGCGTGCGCATCGAGGACACGCTTGTCGTCTACGTCGATGGGCCCGTGTCACTCACTACCACCACCCGCGAGTTACGAATTGTGGGCTAGAGCGCCTCGACAGGAGAAGATCCGTGGCCAGCACGAATGATCTGAAGAACGGCTTGGTACTGAACATCGACGGCCAGTTGTGGTCCGTGGTCGAGTTCCAACACGTCAAGCCAGGCAAGGGGCCGGCGTTCGTCCGCACCAAGCTCAAGGCCGTGCTGTCCGGCAAGGTTGTCGACAGGACCTTCAACGCGGGTGTGAAGGTTGAGACCGCCAACGTTGATAAGCGCGATATGCAGTACCTGTACCGCGATGGCGATAACTGGGTCTTCATGGACACACAGACCTACGAGCAGACTCCGATTCCCAACTCAGTCGTGGGGGACAACTCGCGATTCTTGCTGGAGAACCAGTCGGCCATCGTCGCAACTCATGATGGTGCGCCCCTCTACGTCGAGCTTCCCGCGTCGGTAGAGCTCGTGATTACCTACACCGAGCCAGGGCTTCAGGGAGATCGTTCGACCGGTGGGACCAAGCCTGCCACGCTCGAGACTGGAGCTGAGATTCAGGTCCCGCTCTTCATCGAGAACAACACCAAGGTCAAGGTCGACACCCGCGATGGGTCATACCTTGGGCGCATCAACTAGTCGTGTCAGCTCGCGGAAAGGCACGTAAGCGCGCCCTCGACGTTCTGTACGAGGCTGATATTCGTGGAACATCACCAGCGGATGTGCTGTCGACGACGATTGCCACCATCGCGGTGCCACTCAATCCCTACACGTTCGAACTTGTCGACGGTGTTTTGCTGCATCAGCAACAGATCGACGAGCTACTCAGCGAGTACTCGTTTGGCTGGACCCTCGAACGAATGCCAGCGATTGATCGCAACGTGTTGCGCCTCGGAGCCTGGGAACTCATCTGGGGCGATGTTCCGCCAGCAGTGGCGATCTCAGAGGCGGTAAACCTCGTAAAGGCCCTGAGCACAGAGGAATCGGCCGGCTTCGTTAACGGACTATTAGCCCGTTTGCTCGAGATCAGACCGGGATTACAGGTCGACTGAGCCCTCGCGCCGGGATCTTGCTGTGCCCCGAGTGGGATTCGAACCCACACTGGATGGTGTTTGAGACCATTGCCTCTGCCGGTTGGGCTATCGGGGCGACGCGCGGAAGTCTACCTTCCTGCCCGTAGGCTAAGTGACCGTGACCGAGCCTTTAGCACCGACTGCCCTATTGCGTGTCGTCGTGGCCGAGGACGAGGCGCTGATTCGGCTAGACCTCATCGAGATGTTGCGTGATGAGGGCTATGACGTTGTGGGCGAGGCGGGCGATGGTGAGACCGCGGTACGGCTTGCCAACGAGCTGCGACCCGACTTAGTGATTCTCGACATCAAGATGCCGATCCTGGACGGCATCACCGCCGCCGAACAGATTGCTGCGGCGCGGATTGCACCGGTGGTGATGCTCACCGCATTTAGCCAGCGCGAATTGGTTGAACGCGCCCGTGACGCGGGTGCGATGGCCTACTTGGTCAAGCCGTTCAATCAAAGTGATCTCGTTCCAGCAATCGAGCTCGCGGTAAGCAGGTACGCCGAAATCTCCGCGCTTGAAGCTGAGGTTGCCGACCTTGGCGAACGGCTCGAAACCCGCAAACGCGTCGAGCGGGCCAAGTCGCTCCTCCAGCGCGTGTACGGGCTCAGCGAGACTGATGCCTTCCGCTGGCTGCAGAAGTCTGCGATGGACCGGCGCCTGTCGATGCGTGAGGTGGCCGACGTTGTGCTCCTCGAGGTGACCGACGGGTGACCAAGGGCTGGAGCCTGGGCTCGAGCCGCTGCCTGTTGCCAGGATAGAGTCGAGTTCTCCCTACGTTTGGACAGACAAGTGCAACGCACGTTTGCCACAGCCACGGTCGTAGCACTTGCACTTGCTGCGTGCGGCGGGTCGGGTTCGCCCGCTAGCCCGACTTCCGGCACCGGCAAGACGCTGATTATCAGCACTGACTTGCCGCGTCAGGGCGCCTCGAAGGACGGCTCAGAAGCCACCAACCAGGCCATTGAGCTGTACCTAGACCAAATCGGGCACAAGGTCGGCGATTACACGATCGAGTTGAAAAAGTACGACGATTCCACAGCGGCGGCGGGCAAGTGGGACCCCGGACAGTGCACAAAAAACGCCGACGATCACGTAGCGAACGTGAACGAGGTTGGCGTCATGGGGACGTACAATTCTGGTTGCGCCAAGATCATTTTGCCGATTTTGAACCAGGATCCCCAAGGCCCGATGTTGATGGTGTCGCAGGCCAACACCAATCCTGGCCTTACCAAAATGTGGGATCCGGGGGAGCCCGACAAGTACTACCCCACTGGTAAGCGGAATTTCGCGCGCGTGGTTACCACTGATGACACCCAGGGCCGAGCGTCGGCTCAGTTCATGGCGAGGGATCTTGGTGTGAAGAAGTGCTTCATCCTCAACGACAACGAGACTTACGGTCAGGGAGTTGCTCAGTCGTTCGTGGCTGAGGCCCCGGCCGTAGGCATCCAGATTTTGGGTAACGAGCCATGGGATCCCAAGCAGGCCAGCTATACGGCACTGTTTGAGAAGATCAAGGCGCTAGAACCCGACTGCGTCTTTTTCGGTGGGGTTTACGAGAACAATGGTGGCCAGCTGATCAAGGACAAGGTCGCGGTTCTTGGTGATAACACCAAGGTCAAGATCATGGCCACTGGCTTCATCGGCTACCCGGAACTGAATAAGTTGGCCGAAGGCCAAGGCTTATACCTAGCATTCCCCGGCCTGACGACCGACGATCTCAAATCTCAGGGTGGTGAAGCCGCGAAACTGATCGCTGACTATGCGGCCAAGTATGGCGGTGAGCCGGCGACGAGTTATGCCCTATACGGTGTCGCCGCTGTCCAGGTCATCTTGGCCGCGATCGCCAAGTCCGACGGCACTCGTAAGTCGATCACGGAGCAGGTATTCTCAGGCTCCGGAATCACTATCCCGGCTGATATTTCCGCAATCGGCAAAAAGTTTTCGATAGATCCGGCCACCGGCGACATCAACCTACTCGACACCACGATTGAAATTATCAAGAATAACGCCGAGACATACCTCAAAGGCTGGCCCATCACGGCATAGCTCGACCACCGATACTGCGCCCGAATTCTCGCCACTTGGATTGGGCAGTTTCGGTCTCTCCTACGCAAGGACCCGATATGCACAAGTCGCTCAAGATGATTACGGCCGCTGTCGTTGGTGCAGTAGCGCTAGCCGCTTGCGGCGGATCAGGCGCCAGCCCCGGCAGCACTGGCGGGTCAACCGGTAAGACCCTCATCATCGGCACAGATTTTCCGCTTCAAGGTGCAGCGGCCGACGAGACGATTCAGGTCAATCAGGCAATCGAGTTGTATCTCGAGCAAATTGGCCACAAGGTTGGCAACTACACCATTGAACTGAAGAAGTACGACGACTCATCCGCAGCGGCAGGTAAGTGGGATCCGGCACTGTGCACGAAGAACGCGGCCGACCACGTTGCGAACGCGAACGAGATCGCCGTAGTAGGCGCATTCAATTCAGGTTGCAGCAAGATTGAAGTTCCAATTTTGAACCAGGACCCGAATGGCCCGATGCTGATGGTGTCGAACTCGAACACCAATCCGGGGTTGACTAAGTCATGGGATCCGGGCGAGCCCGATAAGTACTACCCGATGAGCAAGCGCAACTACGCGCGCGTGGTGACCACCGACGACAACCAAGGCCGCGCTGCCGCCCAGTTCATGGTCCACGATCTCGGCGTGAAGAAGTGCTACGTCCTCAATGACAATGACACGTATGGGCAAGGAGTTGCCCAGGCGTTTGTGACCGAGGCGGCAAACCTACAACTGCAAATTTTGGGCAACGAGCCGTGGGACCGGGCGCAGCCCAGCTACACGGGGCTATTCGAGAAGATCAAGGCGCTTGGTCCCGATTGCATCTTTCTCGGCGGCAGCTTCGATAACAACGGCGGCCAATTGGTGAGGGACAAGGTTGCTGTTCTGGGCGACAACACCGCAGTCAAACTCATGGGGCCTGACGGATTTACCGGCTTCACGGTGTTGGACACGTTGCCCGAGAGCCAGGGCATGTACTTGTCCTTTCCGGGCCTCACTAGGGCTGGGCTCACCGCTCAGGGTGGGGAAGCCGCGAAGTTGCTGGCCGCCTACGCGGCCAAGTACGGCGCCCCGCCAACCACCAGTTACGCGCTGTATGGCATCGCTGCAGTGCAAGTCATTTTGGCGGCTATTGCAAAGTCGGACGGCACACGCAAGTCGGTCACTTCTCAGTTGTTCTCCGGCGCAGGAGTCACCATCCCTGCTGACGTCTCGGCAATCGGTAAGGCGTTCTCGATTGACACTGCCAGTGGTGATGTCACGGTGCTGGACACGACCATTGAGGTGATCAAGGACAACGCCGAGAGCTTCGTGAAGATTTGGCCAATCACCTCGTAGTACATCTGCTCAGCGTGACCACGTTGCCGACCACATCAGTGGCGCTGGCCGGCAACGCCCACCTGCTAAGTTCCGACGCGGGAACGTTCTGCGCTTCCCATCTGCAGCACGTCGAAGGGTCCACGCATGACTATCACCGCCGTAGAGGCTGCTGCCTCGCGACCTGCGATGTTGGTCAAGGAGAAGATCGAACGCGTCATCGGCATCTTGTTGCTGGTCGGTTTGACGCTCTGGCTCATCTGGAACTTCACGACTGCGCCTGTCCAATTTGTGAACGTAGGGCTTGCGGGCCTGCGCCTTGGCGCCATCTACGCTCTGATCGCGCTTGGCTACACGCTGGTCTACGGAATCATCGAACTGATCAATTTCGCGCACGGTGACCTGTTCATGCTGGGCACTGTGTTCTCGTCCATCTTCTTAGTGAAGCTCTTCCACGCGGGCACTGGTTCACCACTTGATTGGCTGCTCATGGTCATCACTATGGTCATCGCAATGGTGTTGTGTGCCGGGCTCAACGTCACGGCCGAATATTTCGCATATCGACGTTTGCGTAAGGCGCCCAAGCTCGCTCCGCTGATCACCGCCGTCGGAATCAGTTTCATCTTCCAGTGGCTTGGCATGCGACTCAACGGTTCTGCTCAACTCAACTGGCCAATGGTGATTCCCAAAGGTGGCCTTACCTTTGGTGAGATCACGCTGGATTACTCGACGATCGTTGTCATCTCGGTCACTATCCCGCTGCTGCTGATACTGAGCTACATAGTTCAGAGCACTCGGCAGGGTAAAGCGATGCGAGCGACGGCGCAGGACCAGGACGCGGCCAGGCTCATGGGCATCAACGTCAACCGAACTATCTCGTTCACCTTCGGTCTCGGCGGCGCGATGGCTGGTGCCGCGGGTCTGCTGTTCCTCGAGACCTTCGGCAGCACGCGCTTCGATCTCGGATTTCAACTCGGGTTGATTGCATTCACGGCTGCGGTGCTCGGAGGCATCGGCAATCTGCAGGGTGCGGTACTCGGTGGGTTCATCATCGGCCTTATCCAAGCCTTCAACGATGGGCTGCCATATGGGTTCGGCCAGAGGTGGTCGCAGTCTGTCGTGTTCGCCATCCTGATTCTGGTCATGGTGTTCAAACCAGAGGGCATCCTCGGCAAGCGCACGATAGAGAAGGTCTGACGCGCATGTCTCTAGACACACCAAAGCTCACGGAATCGGAGCCGATACGTTCTGATCTTTCTCAATCGCATACAAAGCGTTGGGCTCTGTGGTTCTCGGGTATCGCCTTGGTGGTGTGGTTGTTCTACACCTTCGTGCTGCCCCTACTAGGAGAACAGGCAGGTACCTTCATCCGGCACTGGATGCCACTGGGCTCCATCAACGAAGCGCTGGTGTGGGTTATCTGCGCCATCGGGCTGAACATCGTCGTGGGTTACGCGGGCCTGCTGGACCTCGGCTTCGTGGCCTTTTGGGCCATCGGCGGTTACATCGCCGCGTGGCTCATGTCTACCTTCTTCGATCAGATTTCGCACGGCATCTATTTCTTGTCGGCAGCCCCGCCGAATCAGCACGGCATCCACATCAACTGGTGGTTAGTCCTCATCATCTCCGGGTGTGTATGTGCCTTTGCAGGCATCGTTATTGGGGCACCCACGCTGCGCTTGAAGAGCGACTATCTCGCCCTTGTCACCTTGGGTTTCGGCGAGATCATCCCGCAGTTCTTCGTTAACGGGGAGAACATCTTCGGCTTCAACCTAACCAACGGGGTCAAGGGAATCTCCCCTCTTGACAACGTGTCGCCGCTACCGTTTGGGCCGCCCGCGGTCAGTCTCGGTGGTGCAACTATCCCGATATCCCAGCCGCTGGGCCCCTTCGACGTGGGCGCAAAGTACGTCCTATTCGTGCTCGTGGCGGCCTTCTGCATCTTTGTATCGCTGCGTCTGCGCGAGGGCCGTCTTGGGCGGGCCTGGCTTGCGATCCGTGAGGATGAACTCGCGGCCAGCATGATGGGCGTACCCCTCATGCAGTCCAAACTGGCTGCCTACGCCGTGGGTGCGTTCATGGGTGGTCTCGGCGGTGTGGTCTATGCCGTACACAACAACAGTGTTTTCCCCGATCGATTCAGTTTCGCCATCTCCATCGTGCTGCTTGCCATGGTCGTTCTAGGCGGCATGGGCAACGTCTGGGGCGTGATTGTCGGCGCGCTGGGCCTGGCCTGGTTCAACTCCACCGGACTCCCGCAATTGGGTGATTCGTTCAACGAGCAGTTCGGAACCGACATCAACTTCCCGTCGTACAACTACCTGGTCTTTGGTTCGATTCTTGTCCTGATGATGCTCTTTCGCCGTGAAGGTATTTTTCCCGAGGCTCGAACCCGTCAAGTGCTGCGAGAGGCAGAACGCTCGGACGCCGAAGAACTGGACGGTGGGGAGGTATGAGCGCCGAGTTGAGTACCCGACCAGGCAGCGCGCTACTGGCCACCAACGTCACGGTTCGCTTCGGCGGGCTTGTGGCCGTCAACGACGTGTCATTCGATATCCCACGCAACACCATCGTGTCGCTCATCGGACCCAACGGCGCGGGCAAGACGACATTGTTCAATGTGCTCACTGGCTTGTACCGTCCCTCGACCGGCTCGGTGCTGCTAGGTGAAAGAGATATCACCGGATTCCCCCCGCACAAGATCGCGGCACTAGGGATGGGGCGAACCTTTCAGAACATTCGACTCTTCGGGCTGATGACTGCTGCCGAAAATGTGATGGTGGCTATGCACTCGCATACGACTTCGAATCTCCTTCAAATCATTGCGCGCACCAGGCACCAACGCCGCGAGGAAGTCCAAGCCAGGGTCTTCGCGCAGGAGCTGCTCGACTTCGTTGGCATTGGCAGACACGCTGATCAGTACGCTCGCAATCTCTCGTACGGAGACCAACGCCGACTCGAAGTTGCTAGGGCCTTGGCGTTGCGTCCGGACGTCTTGCTGCTCGACGAGCCCACAGCTGGGATGAACCCGCAAGAGTCGGCCGTGTTCGTCGACTTCGTGCGCAAGGTGCGCGACGAGCGAGGCGTATCGGTGCTGCTGATCGAGCACGACATGAGCGTGGTGATGCGCGCATCTGAGCGGATCACTGTGCTCGATCAGGGCGAGAAGATCGCAGAAGGAAGTCCTGCCGATATCCGCAGCAACCCCCGGGTGGTCGAGGCATATCTCGGTCGCACGGGCACGACTGGGAGCGCACGTTGACTACCGCATCATCGGCTGGTGAGACCAGTAACGGCCGGGTCGGCGAACCGATGCTCACAGTTGATGATCTTGTTGTCTACTACGGCAAAGTGGCTGCGGTTAAAGGCCTTAGCCTGCGTGTGCACCCTGGCGAGATTGTGACCTTGATCGGCTCGAACGGGGCCGGGAAGTCAACCACCTTGCGCAGCATCTCAGGTCTGCTGAAGGCGCGGTCTGGCTCGATCGACTTCGATGGCCAACGGATCAGTGGACGTGAGGGTCACGAGATTGTCGCCATGGGAATCTGTCAGTCGCCCGAAGGTCGACGGATCTTCCCGCGGATGACAGTCTCCGAGAACCTCGATCTGGGCGCCTACCTGCGTAAGGACAAGGAAGCCATCGAGTCAGACCGCGCTCGCGTGTTGGATCTATTCCCGCGCCTTGCCGACCGGATCACCCAAAAGGCTGGCACTATGTCAGGCGGCGAGCAGCAGATGCTCGCTGTCGCGCGAGCCCTGATGGGTAGTCCGCGGTTGCTCTTGCTCGATGAGCCATCGATGGGTCTTGCCCCGGTTCTGGTCGATCTGATCTTCAACACGATCGAGACGATTCGCGACCAAGGAACCACCGTATTGCTGGTCGAGCAGAATGCGCTGGCTGCCTTGCGGATTGCCGACTACGCGTACGTTCTCGAGTCAGGCATGCTCAAGATGGAAGGCCCGGCGGCGGCAATGGCCGAGAATGACGACATCGTGCGGGCGTATCTCGGCGTGTGACGTAGCAGGATCTAGCGGCGTCTCATACTGCAACTGGGGAGGTCGGCTCACATTGTTGATCTGTGCCGATTGTCGCTCAACGTGGGGATTGGGATGAATCGCTCCGCTTCACCCCTAGCCGCGGCACTGGCTCTATGCCTAGAGTGTTTCACGGACGGCGGGGGCGTCTCCCAGTTCTAGCGGATATCCGCGCCGAGGAGGTCACCGTCATGGCTCGAGTTTCTGCGGTCATGTCATACGCGACCGCCGCCGATCTGGACACCATGTTGGTGCTGGTCACTGATTCTCTGACGACACCCACCGCTGGTTCGAGCTCACCGCACCCCCCTGAGGTGATCACGCGCATGCGCGAGCGGCTCGAGGCTGCCCAGATCGACATCGCTGCCGGTCGCAAGCCTTCCTATCGGCTGGTAGTCGCGTCGGTCGACGGCATAGCCGTTGGGTTCGCGTCGCTTTCGGTGCTCGAGGAAGGTCTGCTGGCACCGGCCCGCGCAGTCCTAGTCGATGTCGTGCATGTCGATTCCGAGCATCGAAAGATGGGGATCGGAAAGTCGCTCATCCGCCGCAGCATCATGTACGCGGAGGAGATCGGCGCCACCGACTTGACCGTCAACGCCCCGGTTACCTCACGCGAGGCCAACCGCTTCTTCGCCCGCTACGGCTTCGCGCCACTCATAACTCGCCGTAGCGCAAGCGTGAGTTCGTTAAGACGTCGCATTGGAGTCGAGCCTGTACTGGGGGAGGCCGTATCTCGAACCCCCGAGGAACGATCGAAGCGCCGGCTTGCCGTACTTAGCCCGCGGCTCCCGGGCCGACGCTTGCCTCGCTCGTCTGTCTGACTATTTGGCTGGGTGATCGCGCAACATGCAGGTCAGCCGCGCAGTGCAGGTGCGGTGTCCTTTATCGTCGGAAATCACGATTTCGTGTGTCGTCAAATTCTTACGCAACGACAGTGGGACCGCGACGGCAGTGACGTAACCGTCGGTGACCGCGCGATGGTGTGTCGCACTCACTTCGATCCCAACCGGGTACCGCCCGGCTCCACCATGCAGCGCGGCGGCAAGCGATCCAATCGTTTCTGCGAGCATCACATTGGCGCCACCGTGCAGTAGCCCCATGGGCTGCCGGTTGCCTGCAACAGGCATCCGAGCGACACATTTCTCGTCGGATAACTCAATGATTTCGATGCCCATGGTCTGGGCGAGTTCCCCGATGCCAAGCGAGCGGACATAGTCGATGTGGTGAGTCATGGCACCACCCTAGGATCAGACCGTGACCCCGTCGCCCCCCCGCCCTCGTTTGTTGCTCCTTGACGGCCATTCGCTGGCTTATCGCGCCTTTTTCGCCCTACCGGTTGAGAACTTCTCAACCAGCACGGGCCAGGCAACGAACGCGGTGTATGGCTTCACCTCGATGCTGATCAACACGTTGCGAGATGAGAAGCCAACCCATATTGGCGTTGCATTCGACGTCTCACGGGTTACGTTCCGATCAGTGGAGTATCCCGAGTACAAGGCCACCCGGTCGGCTACACCCGATGAATTCCGCGGGCAGGTTCCGCTCATTCACGAGGTGCTTGACGCCTTAGCGATCCCACACGTACAGGCCGAGGGCTTCGAGGCCGACGACGTGATTGCCACCCTTGCGACCCAGGCCGTAGCCCTAGGTTTCGATGTTTTGATCATTACCGGCGATCGCGATGCATACCAACTCGTTACACCTCATGTCACTGTGCTGTACCCGCGTAAGGGCGTGAGCGATCTCGCCCGGATGACGCCCGAGGCGGTCGAGGAGAAATACGGGTTGACGCCAGCGCAGTACCCCGATTTCGCTGCCTTGCGAGGAGACCCCAGCGACAACCTGCCGTCAATTCCTGGTGTCGGCGACAAAACGGCCGCTAAATGGGTACGCGAGTACGGTTCGCTCGACTCCTTGATCGATCGAGTCGGTGAAGTGCCGGGCAAGGCCGGCGACTCGCTGCGTGCATCGTTGCCGGACGTTATTCGAAATCGTCGCCTCACCGAACTTGTCCGAGATGTGCCGCTGCCGTTGAGCCCGGAAGACCTTGAGCGCCAACCGTTCGAGCGCGAACGTGTACACGAGGTGTTCGACGCCTTGCAGTTCCGCGTGTTGCGCGACCGGTTGTTCGACTCTCTGGGTGGTGAGGCTGCATCTGCCCCAGTAGCAGGATTCGACCTCGATGTAGTCACCATCAACGGCTCGGTGGCCTCATGGCTGGCAACGCACGCCACTGATCAACGCGCGGGGGTCGCCTTTCTTGGATCATGGGGTAGGGGCGTGGGCGATCTGACAGGAATCGCGATCGCCACAGCGGCTGGACCAGTCGGCTACCTCAGCGTCGCCGCACTCTTGCCTGCGGACGAAGCTGCCGTAGCCGACTGGCTCGCCGACGAGTCACGACCCAAGGCCATCCACGATGCCAAAGGGCCTGAGCTTGCCATTCGAAGCCGCGGTTGGACGTTGGGCGGCCTCACCTGCGACACCGCTCTGGCCGCCTATCTCGTATTGCCTGGGCAGCGATCATTCGACCTCGCGGATCTTGCCCCGCGCTTTCTCAGCCGCGAGTTGTCGGCTCTTGAGGGCGCGGCTGAGGCGCAACTCTCCTTCGATACCGACCCAGAGTCCGAACAGGCTGCGACCCTGGGCCTGCACGCCCGCGCGGTCTTCGAACTCGCGTCAGTGCTTGAGGGCGAGCTCGCAACTCGCGGCGGCGCGGAGCTGATGCGCGATGTTGAACTTCCGTTACTGCATGTCCTTGCCGATCTTGAGCAGGTGGGCATCGGCGTCGACACGAGTCATTTTGAGCGGCTCGAATCCGAATTTGGCGCGGCTATGCGCGAGGCAGAAACTGCTGCGCACCAGATGGCCGGCCGAAGCTTCAACCTTGGTTCGCCCAAGCAGTTACAGGAGATCCTCTTCGGCGAGCGCGGGCTTCCGACTACCAAGAAGATCAAGACCGGTTTCACCACCGACGCCGAAGCTTTGCAAGGGCTGTTCGCCTTGACCGCTGATCCGCTGCTTGAACAATTGCTCCGCTGGCGCGATGTGTCCAAACTGCGCCAGACCGTCACGAGTCTGCTGAGCTCGGTAGGCGCTGACAATCGGATTCACACGACGTTCAATCAGATTGTGGCTGCCACGGGCAGACTCTCCAGCCAAGATCCCAACCTGCAGAACATTCCAATCCGTACCAACGAGGGACGCCAGATCCGCAGCGGCTTTGTTGTTGGCGCAGCCTACGAATCGCTACTCACTGCTGACTACAACCAGATCGAAATGCGTCTGATGGCTCACCTTTCCGAAGACGCGGCGCTCATCGAGGCGTTTCGCAGCGGCGAGGATGTGCACACGACTGTGGCCTCGCAGGTATTCGGTGTCGCTGCTTGCGATGTCGATCCGGAGATGCGCCGCAAGATCAAGGCCATGTCGTACGGCCTGGCCTATGGGCTCTCGTCGTACGGCTTGGCCCAGCAACTCGGTATCGAGCCGCATGAGGCGACCAAGTTGATGGACGAGTACTTCCTGCGCTTTGGCGGCGTTCGTGATTATTTGCGAGAGGTCGTCGACCGGGCTCGGGGTACCGGGTACACCGAGACGATGCTCGGGCGCCGTCGATACCTACCTGATCTGAACTCCGATGTGCGCCAGCGACGCGAGATGGCCGAGCGGATGGCGTTGAATGCACCGATCCAAGGCTCGGCCGCCGACATCGTCAAGGTGGCTATGTTGCGAGTCGACACTGTTTTGAAGGCTGCAAAACTCAACTCACGCATGCTTTTGCAAGTGCACGACGAATTGGTAATCGAGGTAGCCCCAGGCGAACGCGCCGAAGTTGAGGCTCTCGTCCGCGAAAGTATGGGCGGCGCCGTACCTCTTACCGTTCCCCTCGATGTCTCCGTCGGCGTTGGCCGTACGTGGGAGGACGCTGGGCATTAGAGGACGCTGGGCATTAGTCGGCGAGTATTGGCTCGTCGTGTAAGACTCCCGTTATGAGGCTCGCGCGCACCACAAGCGTGCCCGCGTTGTTGTTCCTCGCCCTAACGCTCACTTCATGTACGACCGCTGGCCCGGCGGTTCCAGGCTCCAGCGGGGTCACGTTGCCGGCCGCAAGCTGCAAGAGCGGTGGCTGCAGTGGAACGATCCATGGTGCCAATTTCCAGATCGTTCTTCCGGACCAATGGAACGGCACTTTGCTTATCTATAACCACGGGTATCGCGCCGCGCAGCCGGTCCCTCCGGCTTTTCGTCCGGTCAGCACGCTGGCGGAACCCGCTCCAGGCTGGGCTAGTGAGAGTGCCAGTGCTACTGCTGCTACTGCTACTGCTACTGCCAGTGCCACTGCGGGCACCAGCGACAGCTCTACTGCCAGTGTTGGACGGGCGCTCCTGAAGCAGGGCTACGCGCTCGCGGGATCCTCCTACTCAGCCAACGGCTGGGCGGTCGCCGAGGGAGTTCGCGCCGATGAGGACCTCTACGAGTACTTCCGAACTCAGGTCGGCGAGCCCACACGCGTATACGTCTGGGGGGAATCCCTTGGGGGGCTGGTCACGGCCCTCGTTGCGGAGAAGGATCCGGATTGGGTGACAGGTGCGGCCTCGCTGTGCGGAGTCGTTGCCGGCACCAATCCCAACTTCGACCTCGAACTCGACGTTGCGTACGCGACTCGTGAACTGCTGTGGCCTGCTTTCAAAGTCACCGGGTATGACTCCTACCAAGAGGCGATCGATCAGTTCCAGGGGGCCGCGACTCGAATTCAAGCCGCCCTCAAAACCGCAGTCGGGCGGGCCACCTTGCTGACCATCGCATCGCTAGCCGACGCGCCCACCAAGACCAAGAACTTCGATGCCACCAGCAAACTCTCCCAAGTCCGTGCAGCGGCAGAAAGTGTGGTGACTGCCTTGGGTTATGGCACCTATGGCAGATATGACCTCGAACGTCGTACTGGCGGCAATGCCAGCACGAATGCGGGTATTGATTACTCGTCTCGGATTTCCACGGCGGATCGGGCCGCTATTGAAGCCATGGCACCGGGCACTCTCGACCTGCTGTTGCGGCGACTCTCTGCAGGCACCCGAATCGTCGCTGACACCAAAGCGCGAGCAAGCGCGGCTGATATCGCAACACCGACTGGACGTCTCGCGCATCCGATGGTGCTCCTGCACACCCTCTATGACCCGCTCGTGATCGTGCAGAACGAGTCGCATTACCTGGCTCGGGCAGCAGCAGATGGCCAGCACAACGTTGATCTGCTCCTCACGGCTCCGCCAAGTCACTACGCCCCAAAACCCGGGGCGCCGTACGGAGCTGGCCACTGCAACTTCACCGACGCCAGCAAAGTTGGGGTCATCGGCGTGCTCGATCAGTGGGTGTCGACGGGCAAGCGCCCAACAGAATCGGACATCGCCCGACTCCTTGGCTCCGGGAGTGGCTGGGCGCCCACCGCGGTTGCACCGGCCTGGCCAGGGGTACCGGCCTAGCGTCGGTCGCACACCCAGATGGCGGTTCCAGGCAGTAAACGTCCGCGCATCGGAGACCAGCCGCCCCAGGTTTGGTTGTTGGCGGGCGACCATTCGGGCTCGACGAGGTCGCGAATTGTGAAGCCCGTTTGAGCCAGTGCACGCACGAGGTCACCGAGGGTTCGATGGTGTTCGACGTACGAGGGTGTGCCTGATTCGTCTCGTTCGACGTAGGGCAATCGATCAAAGTACGAGCGATCGGCGGTGAGCCCGGCTGGCCCGGGGGAGTCGGGGAACGCCCAGCGGATTGGATGGGTGACCGAAAACACCCAAGTACCCCCAGGCCGCAGAATCCGGGCGACCTCAGCGAAAACGGCAGCAACGTCAGCAACGAACGGCACGGCGCCATAGGCGGAACAGGCCAGATCGAAAGAGGCTGTGTGGAAGGGCAGATGCGCGGCATCGGCTTGCACTAGCGGCACATACGGTGTGCGGTCCCTCGCGTGGCTGAGCATCGCATGGCTCAGATCTAGCGCTACGACGGTGGCGCCTTGGCTGGCCAGCCAGCGCGCGCCCTGCGCGCCACCAGCGCCGATCTCCACGATTCGTGTTCCGCGGAGCGGCCCAAGCAGACCAAGTTCTGCCTCTGACCAGCCCTCCGGCCCCCAGATCAGCGCTCCATCGGCTCGATCATCGCCCAAGAACGACGCGTGCTCAGCCACATAAGTACCCGCTTCGGCGTCCCACCAGGACCGAGACGCGCGCGCGCTCTCATCGGCGCCCAGGGGGCTTCGTCCGACGCGGTTTGACCCTTGATCTGCCACATCCGTATTCTGGGGGGTGCGTCGCGGGCCTGCACGCGCTTCAGACCTAGCAGGTACGTGCATGTCGTTCGTCGTTACCCACCGCGTGCCCTCAACTGCCGCGTACGGACAGCGCCGCATGATCAGGGTCCGTTGTCGCATTCGTCACGACTTCTATCCGTCGGAGCTTTTTTACTCCATGACTTCCATCACCGAACTCCCCGTACCACCTCAGGTCGCAATCAACGACGTCGGCGACGCTGAAGCGTTCGCAGCCGCGGTCGATGCGACCATCAAGTACTTCAATGACGGCGACATCGTCGAAGGAACCATCGTCAAGGTGGACCGCGACGAGGTACTCCTCGACATTGGCTACAAGACCGAGGGTGTGATCCCCTCCCGTGAACTATCCATCAAGCACGACATCGACCCCAACGAGGTTGTGTCGATTGGTGATGTGATCGAGGCCCTAGTTCTCCAGAAGGAGGACAAGGAAGGCCGACTCATCCTGTCCAAGAAGCGCGCACAGTACGAGCGTGCATGGGGCACCATTGAGAAGGTCAAGGAAGAGGACGGCGTCGTCACCGGAACGGTGATCGAGGTTGTCAAGGGCGGTCTGATCATCGACATCGGGCTCCGCGGCTTCCTGCCTGCCTCACTCGTCGAGATGCGCCGAGTCCGCGACCTTCAGCCCTACGTGGGCAAGCAGCTCGAGGCGAAGATCATCGAACTCGACAAAAACCGCAACAACGTTGTGCTCTCGCGTCGAGCCTGGCTCGAGCAGACCCAGAGCGAAGTTCGCCAGACCTTCCTCACCCAGTTGCAGAAGGGCCAGATCCGCGCAGGCGTCGTCTCGTCCATCGTCAACTTCGGCGCCTTCGTCGACCTCGGTGGAGTTGACGGACTTGTGCACGTGTCCGAGCTCTCCTGGAAGCACATCGACCACCCGTCCGAGGTTGTCGAGGTTGGCACCGAGGTTACGGTCGAGGTACTCGACGTTGACATGGACCGCGAGCGTGTCTCCTTGTCGCTCAAGGCAACGCAGGAAGACCCGTGGCAGCAGTTTGCTCGCACGCATCAGATCGGTCAGGTCGTGCCAGGCAAGGTCACCAAGTTGGTTCCCTTCGGTGCGTTCGTTCGCGTCGAAGAGGGCATCGAAGGCTTGGTCCACATCTCCGAGCTTGCTGAGCGTCACGTTGAACTGCCGGAGCAGGTCGTCAACGTTGGCGACGACATCTTCGTCAAGGTCATCGACATTGACCTCGAGCGTCGCCGCATCTCGCTGTCGCTCAAGCAGGCCAGTGAGGGTATCTCCGGCGCCGAGGACGAGCACTTTGATCCGGCGCTCTACGGCATGGCAGCCAAGTACGACACAGCGGGCGCGTACGTCTATCCCGATGGCTTCGACCCGGCAACGGGCGAATGGTTGCCCGGTCACGAAACTGCTCAGGCTGAGTGGGAGCGTCAGTACGCTGAGGCTCACGCCCGCTGGGAGCTTCACCGCACGCAGGTGGCCGAACAGCGCAAGGCAGACGCAGAGGCTGGCATCACTGCCGGCGCTGACGGCGATGCACCCCAGTCCTACACGTCTGAGGGCACCGAAGCTGAGGGGTCGCTCGCGACCGACGAGGCACTGCAGGCTCTGCGCGACAAGCTCGCGAGCAACTAGCACCTACAACACGACACCCTCGAACCGGCATCGGTTCGAGGGTGTCGTCGTTCGGGTACTTCGCGAGTCAATCGCCGATGCCCGCGAGCGATGCTCAACTGAACGCCGAAGGGATTCAAGCCTTCAACGACGCGGGCATGTTGATCTTGGCCGCGACG
>CAIXFH010000201.1 GCA_903918645.1 uncultured Actinomycetes bacterium
CGCAGCGCGAAGTCATGCAGGCGTTCGAGGATTACCAGACTGGACGGCTGGGGCAGATCCCGGCCGGCGGACTCCAGCCCTTCCGGATCTAGCGCACTTCGGCAAGCGCCGCATTCAACCAACGAAGATCTAGTTGGGTGAATAGGCGCTGGTATCCCCCTGCCTGGGTGCAGTACTGTCCTACCAACTGCCCTTTTGTCCGCCCGAACTGGAGCCGACCTGCATGAGTGACCAGAAGCAGAACCTGGCCGAAGCGCCACTGGTCCCACGCGGTATTGCCCATCTGATCTTCGCCAGCCGGTGGCTCCAGGCGCCGCTTTACCTTGGCTTGATCCTCGCTGAAGCCGTCTACGTCGTCGAGTTCATGCGCAACTTGTGGGAACTCGTCTCGCAGGTTGGCCAATTGCGCGAAGACGAGATCATGCTGCTCGTCCTGGGCCTGGTCGACGTCGTCATGGTTGCCAACCTGCTGATCATGGTAATCGTCGGCGGCTACGAGACCTTCGTCTCCAGGCTCGGCGTCCAAGGACACCGAGACGAACCCGAGTGGCTCTCACACGTCAACGCAAACCTTCTCAAGACCAAGTTCGCTATGGCCATCATCGGAATCTCGTCGATTCGCCTACTCAAGACCTTCATCGAGGCCGACACCCTCTCGACCAAGACCCTCATGTGGCAGACCCTCATCCACCTGACTTTCTTGGTGTCTGCAATCGCGCTCGCCTTCATCGACCGAATGTCTCGCCCGACTCCACATGCGGCAGCTCACGTCCAAGTTCCCGCCGCAACGCACGGCGGCTGAGCAACAAGAGCCAGTCAGACAAACCCCCGCCTGAGCGTGTCGCAAGCACGCCGGACCGGGCTGCTCGTACGCTCGCAACGTGTTTCAGAGTCCGGGCCAGTGCCCTTCGTGCGAGCAAGCCGATCTGGTTCGCAAGGGCGGGAAAGACCAGTGCCCCAACTGTCATTACCTGCAGCCTTGCTGCGACGGCGGAGACCTCTGCGGTCCAGGCTGGTCAGATCCGCGCAGCGCCTGAAGAATCGGTTCGGTAGCGAACTAGTTCTGATACGTGGCGGTGATGATCCCGCGAGCAAGCGTGTGGAACGCGAGGTTGAAGCTCACCATCGCCGGTGACGCAGTCTGGTCAACACCCAAAGTTGGCACATCCACTGCATGCACCACGAACATGTACCGATGTACACGATCGCCCTTTGGCGGCGCGGCACCCGCGTAGTCACAGGCACCGAGGTCGTGTCGAATATGAAAGCCGCCGGGAAGGGTCGCATCTGATGCACCCGCTCCCCTGGCGAGCCCGGGCACAGCGGCCGGAATATCAACGACAAGCCAATGCCAGAACCCCGACGGAGTGGGAGCGTCAGGATCAAAGCAAGTAACCGCGTAACTGAGTGTGGCCTCAGGTGCACCAGACCAAGCCAAGGCTGGCGACTCGTTACCGCCACCGGCCATCGAATTGACGAACGCGAGGCCCAGTGCGGCGCCGTCAGTGATGTCGGGGCTGCTCACAAACAATTCGGGTACTGGTGGCAGGTAGTCATAGGGGTTCACGGTAACTAGGCGATCGATCGTCATCACGGTTCTCCTAGACGTTGACGAGGCAGACCCTCACCTTGCCGCATCACTGCCCTTGTGCCTAGCAAATCTCACTTGGAAGTTGCGGCCCACCTTTTTTACGTACGTCGTCGGCCGCGCAGTCGGCGCAGCCTGTGCACGATTGTGGGGACAAGCTGGGGACATCCACACGATTTCGGAGGACAAGTTGTGTACATCCTGTGCACAAGATTCTTCCGAAAAAATACTTCAAAATAAACGCGCAAACCCCTTGTGCACGTGGGGTAATCGGGCGTAGAACTGCCTCACGCCAAGAACGAACGGCGGGTCGGCGGAGAGTTTCTCGCCAGGGTGCATCGGGCAACCGGAGCAGCCAGGCAGCGACAATCTTGACCCTACGAGCTCACCTAGGCGACACCGAGAACGAACGGCAGCACCGATGGGGCCACCCCCAACGGAGTCGCATCGGGAAACCGAGTCGACACCGCGGAGCAGTTGGACGGAACGGTGAGTCGGCACACTCAAGGGAACCAGCCGGGGGCAACTCCGAGTAGAACCTCGCCTGGCGGGGGGAAGCGATGGTTGCGGAGAGTGAGTTGGCGGCGCTGCTACGACAATGAGGCGCGGGAGGCAACTCCAGCTATCTGGATCGGCGAAAGCTGGTCGGGAAAGTGTGTCTCGGCGGAAGTACTGCGCGAGCACGCCGGATGCGATACCGAGGGGTTAAACCTTCGTTGGAGCCGCCGGGACGTGCATGCGGGCCCCTCGATCTCATACATCGAGGGGCCCGCATCTTTTTAGTGGCCACTCGGTCAGATCCACCGCTACCGGGTCTTGTCTGAGCCGAGGTATAGCCTCGCCGCATGGATGACGCCGACCCGCTACTCCTGGCCCAGCTTGAGCGGGTGGCCGAACATGAAGCTCGAGTCAGCGCAGGCCCACTAACTCGCCTTACCCGCTCGCTAGGAAAGACCGCTGCGTTCTCGGCGGTCTACCGCCGAATCGGCCCGGCCATCGACCCCACGATCGCGCAGTGGCGTGGCGGCCGGTTCATGGCGGGCCTTTATGGGTTCCCGATGCTGCTGCTCTCGAGCACCGGCGCCAAATCCGGCGCACATCGCACGTCCCCGCTGCTCTACGTGCGCGATGGCAACGACATCATCGTTGTCGGCACCAATTTCGGGCAGCCCAAACACCCCGCGTGGACCGCGAATCTGCGTGCGAATGGCGCTGCCGAGGTCCAAATCGGGGCCGAGCGGCTGGCAGTTCGAGCTGCCGAGGTAGATACGGTCGACTGGAACCGCTTCTTTCCCGCCTTCGTCAGCGTGTACCCCGGTTATGCGAACTATCTGCAAAGGCGCGGCGGCCTAACCCCGCGGATGTTCCGGCTGACTCCCGTGGCATCGGCCCGCTCACCAGGCTGAATCCGAGCACGAACGGGCTGCACCTGCTTGACTCGACCCGATAAGTCGATGACGACCCAACCTTGAGCACGAACTCGACCCAAGCAGGACGGAGAATGATGTGGGATCGCTCCCGAACTTGCTCACCATCGTGCTCGGTGGCGTAGCGCTCGGTGTGATCGCCCGTGCAGTCTTGCGCGGTCGCCAGCCAGCGCCCACCTGGGCAACGGTTGGCTCGGGAGTTCTCGGCATGGTCGCCGGAAACGTCGTTGCCACCGTTCTCGGCGTGGCCACCACCTCGGGAATCGACTGGATTCGGCACGCGCTCCAGGTGGCAGGTGCGCTCGTTGCCATTGCGATCGTCGCCGGTTACTTCCGCTCACGACAGCACAACGTTCTGCGGGAACGGATTCCCGCGAAGACCGGCCTCAGCGTGTTCGGGCAGCCCTCGCTGGGCCAGCCGGTCCAAGCACCGCTGAGCAACGTGCATACGAGCGACACTCCGCTGGCGACCAGCCCGCCAAGCGAAGTGGTTACTAACCCCACCTTGCTAGAACAGGCTCAGGCCGCCACGGTTCCAGTCGCAGACGACGCGAGCAAGGCTTCCGCCCATACCGATGGCGCCGACGACTCGCTACAACCGGGCAGATGACCGTCTGGGAACCCAGTGGCTCGGGTGATCCGGTCGCCGACGGGATCTGCGCCCTAGCCGAACTCGAGACTCTCGCTGCCGACCGACTCGCCGGGCCGGTGTGGGACTACGTTGCGGGCGGAGCGGGCGACCAAGTATCCCTGCGCGACAATCCCCGAGCGTGGGCTCGGCATCGGTTGCTGCCACATGTGCTGCGCGATGTCAGCGGTCTTTCGACCGCAACTCACCTCTTAGGTCAAGACCTCGCGCACCCGATCTTGGCTGCGCCGACCGCCACCCACGCGCGTTATCACCCCGGCGCCGAACGCGAAACACTTGGCGGTGTTGCCGCGGCGGAGAGCATTCTGACCTTAAGTTCCCTTGGGTCCACGCTGCCGCGAGACCTTGGCCGGGCTGCCGGGGAGTTAGCGAGTCCGTGGTGGATGCAGGTCTACCTCCAACAGGACCGGTCACACACCCACGAATACCTCGATCGGGCTGTAGCCGCGGGTGCTTGCGCTCTCGTTTTGACTGTTGATACCCCCTCGCTAGGGGCACGTGATCGTGACAAACGTGATTCATTCGGGTTCAGTGACGGCATTGAACTGCCGACTTTGTCTCATTTAGCCGTTATGCCCGATCCCTTACCAGTGCATCGACGGATCTGGAACAACCACCTCGCTCACAACCTCACCCCGGCCGATATCACCGAGCTGGCCGATCGATATGGGGTTCCCGTGCTGGTCAAAGGGGTTTTGCGGGCCAGCGACGCTCGTCTGGCCGTGCAGGCAGGCGCGGCCGGCGTGATCGTCAGCAACCACGGCGGTCGCAATCTCGACACAACGCCCGCCACCGCTGACGTTCTTTGCGCAATCGTCGACGAGATAGGCGGCGCTGTGCCGATAATCGTTGACGGCGGGATCCGGCGCGGCACCGATATCGCCGCGGCCCTTTGCCTTGGCGCCGATGCGGTGATGCTTGGCCGGCCGATCATCTGGGGCTTGGCCACATACGGGGCTCGCGGGGTCCAGCACGCGCTCGAAATCGCCCGCACAGAACTCGAGATGGCGATGGCGCTACTTGGGGCCCCGTCCATCGCCGATCTGGGCCGCGACCTGCTGGTGCCCTAGCCCAGCAGCCCCCTGGATCTGCACCAACCGAGTCCGGTGGGTAAACCTCGCTGTTAACCGCTTGTTTGCTCAAGTCTCGCGCTAGAAAAGGTATCTAACGACTCAAGCGGCTAATGTCCGCCTGTGTCACGTCGTCTCCTGCTCAGCGTCGCTGCGCTGGCCGTCATCGGGCTATCAAGCGTGGGTCCGGCCGCGGCCGCAGGAGCTGCTCAGAGCGGCACTTACGCACAGTGGCAACCCGCCTCCGCTCCGGTCACACTGACTTTTCCCGGCTCGTCGTTCCCCTCTGGAACCATCAGTAGCGACTCCAGCACCCAATTGCGCACTTTGTCGCAAGACTTGATGGCAAAAGCCACCGTATTCGGTAAGCACTTTGGCGCCTCGACCGCCAAAGGGGCACCGCTGCCCTACGTGAGCCTTTCGTCGAGAGCAGACGGGCAAGAGTCCACGACGACGATCACCTTTGCCAAGCCAGCGCTGGCCACTAGTTGGGGTTTTGCCCTTGGCGACGTCGACCTCGAGCAGGTCTCCATCGCAGCAACCGCTCCCGATGGCCGAGCCATCGATGTCAGCTCATGGTTTCAGTCGGTTTTCAATGCCTGTCGAGCCGCTGGAAACTCGTGCTCGGACAACTCGACAAGTGCTTTGCCTGGCTGGGATGGCAGCCAGGGCGCACTTGTGGGTGACGCAAGCCCAAACTCAGGGGCAAGCGCTTGGTTCATCCCCACAGAACCGGTTGCATCACTATCGTTGCTGGTCAAAGACTTATCAGCGGTGCGCGGTGACACTGTTGAGCTCTGGATTGCAACCACCGCGCCGCCCGCTCGCCCAGCCTCGCGCGCTGATTCGCACCCTCTAGCGCCCACCGGTGTCAACGGCTGGCTCGTCGTGGCTGGCCTTGCCTTCGTGCTCGTGGGATTCGGCCTGTTCATGGTTGCCAGGGAGCCTGGCGACGTGCCCGAGGTGACTGACGTCGCTGAACTGGCTGACGTGGCTGACGTCGCTGAACTGGCTGAACTGGCTGCATCGCCACAGGCGGCCCTATCCCTAGTAGCCCGTGGGGCAAGCTGGTGGCCCGCGCTCACGTCGACCCAGATCGGTTACCGGCGAAATGCCCTATATGCCCGATATACGGAAAATAGTCCGGCCGCAACCCCAGCCAGCCCCAGCAGTCGACCGCCAAGCGAGCCAACGCTGAGCAACTGCAGACCTAAAACTGCACTCACGAGGGCCAGCACAAGACCAACCACACGCAAGGGGACATTCGCCGAGCCGGATAGCCATACTCCGACTGCACCACCACCGACAATCAGGACCAAGATCACTACGACCAAGAGCGCTAGCGACTCCATGGCTCAGCACCTTTCTACGAGTCGTGTTGCGCTCCACCGGGCCAGGCTGGGCGCCCATAGAGCACCAGCATGCTCGGTCAGGCAACAACCTGGTATCAAGTCGGGCCATATCCCCCCGCCAGCGTGTCTTGTCTCCTACAGTTCGCTGCTAACTGCCGACCGCAAAC
>CAIXFH010000202.1 GCA_903918645.1 uncultured Actinomycetes bacterium
GCAATCGCCCGAATACTCGCAGCGCCAAGCGAGATCCTCGACTACGGACGATCCGAACGAATAGTCCCACCCGGGCTACGACGACGAGTCACCAAACGCGACCACACCTGCATCGCACCCGGATGCGACAGACGAGGTAAACACACCCAAGCCCACCACGTCATCCACTGGGCCACAGGCGGTTTCACGTCACTAGACAACCTCGCACTCCTATGCGGACGACACCATTTCGCCGTCCACCACGAACACTGGGAGATCACCCCACGCCCCGGAGTACAACCACACGAACACGGCTACTGGCAGATGCAACCACCCCAACCACCCACCTGGTTCGCGCGATAGACCGACACCCAGCTGAGCCTCTTCACGGCCAATTCTCGCGCCAACCCTCGCGTCAATCCTCGCGCCAATCCTCACTACGACTCGTACTTCAGCTCGTACTTTCGACGTGATCGCGCAGCCATACCGTGAGTTCCTCGAGCGGCATGGGCCGAGCCCGCAGGAACCCTTGGGTGGAGTCGACCTCGAGCCTTTGCGCCAGTTGTTCTTGTGCCAAACTCTCGACGCCCTCAAGCACCACCTCGGCTCCAAATGCCCTAGCCATGCGCACTGCCGCATCGAGGAGATCCTGTCCGCGTGGCGATGTTTGCACACCGAGCAGGAGGCTTCGATCGATCTTGATCACATCGGGCTTGAGCTCGCCTAGAAGTGCGAGGTTTGAGTACCCGACTCCGAAGTCGTCAATACTGAGTGAGGCGCCAAGCCGGCGGAGCAATGAGATCGTTTCGACTGCTCTGCTTCCTTGCCGAAATAGCGAGGTCTCAGTGATTTCGATGGTCATCCTCGGATAGCCGCCTGCGGGCGGCTCCCACGCGGCAAGCCACTCGAATGTGTCGCGATCATTGAGTTCGTCTGCCGACAGGTTCACTGCAATTTGACGGCCGTCGAGAGCCATCTTCCCAGCGGTACTTTGTAGATCAGCGTCGATGAGTTCAAGGGCCAGCAAGCCGAGCGCCCTGATGCGTCCGGACGCGACGGCGATTTCCATGAACTCGCCAGCGGGGATCAAACGTTCCCGGTCCTGCTGACGTAGAAGGCATTCCAGGGCTCGAACGGCACCGGTCTGCGCATCGAGAATTGGCTGATAGGCGATCGTAAAGTCACGGCCCCGGATGGCGTTGGAGAGTTGCAGCAGGCCAGCTGCGCGCCGTTCGGCTGCCTGGTTCATGGCCGGCTGGAAGTAGTCAATGCGATCCCCGCCGGCTCCCTTTGCGGCGTACATCGCGGTGTCGGCGGCGTGCAGCAAAGAATCAGGATCTGCGCCGTCCGTCGGTGCAAGTGCGACGCCGATCGAGCCCGACGTATAGAGCAGGGTGTCAGCGACGGCGATCGGATCGCGCAGCGCGACAAGCACTCGCTCGCTGATGACGCTCAGCCGGTCGAACTCCTCGATTCCGGTGACAAGAATCGCGAACTCGTCGCCGCCCATGCGCGCTACCGAATCGTCGCGGCGAGCGGAGTTCAGTAAGCGACGCGCCGTCTCGGCTAGTACTAAGTCGCCCACTTGGTGGCCGTAGCCATCGTTGATTTGCTTGAACCCGTCGAGGTCGATCCACAGCAGGGCGAATGAGATCCCGCTGCGCCGCAGACGGGCAAACTCGTCTGTCACCCGAGTGCGGAAGCGCGACCGAGTCATCAAACCGGTCTCCCGATCAAAGGGGTCAGCCGCGATGTTTGCCGACGTGAACGTGCGAAGCCGATCAAAGTTGTGGATCGTGATGACGTGCGCCCCAGCGTGCCCTGACTCGGCAAGCACCGGCCTGGACTCAATCGTCACGAATTGGCGAGCGCCGTCCTTCCCGACGAGCACTCGCTGCATCACTCCCGTACCGATTTCGGTATTTCGATCTGAGCTTGGCCCTAACCCACCGCCGATCGGCTCGCCAGGCACCAAGAGCGAGGCCGCGGGCATGCCGATGAGTTCGCCACCGAGGTGTCCACTCATCGCAGAGATGGTCGAGTTGGCCGAGACGATCCGGCCGGAATCGTCAACCAAGACCGACCCGGTTACCTCACTTTCACGAAGCGCCACAAGTGTCGCCTCAAGGATCTGAGCCTGCTGCTGAGCAATCACCGCGTCGGTGATGTCCAACGACGCACCGACCTCGAATGAGGAATCGATCTCATCGGCTGGGAACTGCCGGATTTGCTCGCTGATCCAGCGCGCAGCTCCGTCGGGGCGGGTAATCCGATAGACCAAACTCCGATTGGTGCCGCTAGCAGCGTCGTGGGCGCTCACCCTTGCCTGGTCCTGTAGATGTACGCCTGAACGCAACAGACTTGGATCAGCCAGCACGCGCTCCCGGCTCAGACCCATGACTGACTCGATCATCGCATTCACGAACGTGATGCTGCCGGTGCTGTCGCGCAGCCACATCACCTCCTGCAATGCGTCGGCCGAACGGGTGAGCAACCGCAGCGCCCTGCGGGCCTCGCGTTGGGCAGTCGTGAGTTCGGTGGCGTCAGTGATCACGATGATCGCTCCTCTGACCTCCCCGCGACTACCGAGATAGGGCTGGTACGCCACGATGAAATCGTTCGCACCGCCCGAGACAGTCGTCAATGAACTTGTGCGCTGAAGCAGGGCGGAGTTGAGAGACACTTCGAGGTCTGGAATCGGGATAACGGTCGGAATCGCGGTTACTGGACGCCCATAATCACTTGGTATTAGGGGGAATAGCCGAACAGCGAGCGGTGTGAAGCGAGCTATCCGGAGTTCGGTATCGACCAGTACCATCCCGCTGGTCAACGACGCTTCAAGATTCTCGAGGTCGGTCGTGGACTGGGTGAGCGAATCGCTTCTTTCCTGGAGTTCTGCGTTGGTTACCTCGAGTTCCTCGTTGGTGACTTCGAGTTCCTCGTTTGCCGCCTGCAATTCCTCGGCGGCCGCCTGCAATTCCTCGGTAGAGGCCTGCAGTTCTTCGTTAAGCGCCTGCAGTTCCTCGTTCGATGCGCCTAGCTCCTCGATCGTGGCCTGAAGAGTGAAACGAGTTGACTCCAACTCAGACTCGACAATCGCTGCGGGCCGATCCGGACCAGGCGAGACCTCGCTGGCGCTGAGGTCTTCGTCGATCGCGTAGAAGCTCACTGTCGACAGGCCAGTGTTATCCGGTGATAGCGCGCGAATACTGATTCGCACGGCCCCATTCGGACCCGCGACGTCCCGTTCGATGGTTGAGCCGCCGCGTGCCTGCACCAGTAGGTCGCGGACGATTGGCCGCAAACCCTCACGCAAGAGCCCAAGCACGCTGCGACTGGGTTGCCCCTCGGCTACCCAGCACCAGGGCGATACGTCGCCAACTACCTCTACCACCTGCTGGTCCTGATCTATCACGAGCGATGGTGGTGCGAATCGACGGACGAGTGCCTCGCGCAGTGCAGTGCGCTGCCCGAGCAACGCGGTGGTCTCCGCGCTTTGGGGTAGTGGGGGCGCACTGCTCCAGGGCACTGCGAAAATGGGTTTGGCCGCCCCGGCGCGTCGCCGGTAAATCCGATGTTTGGTGTCGACCGAGTCGAATAGGTCAGCGCCGTCGATTATCCGTTCGGAGGTACCGAGCATGAGGAGCCCACCGGGTGCCATCGACTGGTGGCAATGCGCGATGACGGTTGACTGCAATTCTGGACGGAAATAGATCAGCAGGTTGCGCAGGGTGATCAGGTGGATTCTTGGAAAACCCGGGTCGGCGATGATGTTGTGTCGTGCGAAGACAACCGTCTCGCGCAGTTCCTGCGATATCTCCCATCCGTGTGGTACCTCGTGCATCCAGCGCTCGCGCAGAGCGTCTGGGATTGCTGTGACAACCTCATCTCGGTAGACACCTTGCCGCGCGATCTCGAGAGCGTGTTCGGAGATGTCAGTGGCAAAGACCTTGAGCCGCTGCGCCAGCTGTGCAGGATTCCCCATCAACTCGGCAGCGAGCATGGCAGCGGTGTACGCCTCCTCACCCGTCGCGCAGCCTGGTACCCAGATGCGAAGTTGGCCTAGTGGGTCAACCCCGGAAATCAGTTCCGTTAGTGGCTCTCGCAGCGCCTGCCATGCGTGCGGGTCACGGAAGAACGACGTGACCTCGATCTCCATCGCGCGAACTACAGCTTGGGCCTCGGCGGCATCCTGGTTGAGCAAGTTGAGATAGGCGAATAGGTCTTTGGAACCAGTGATTGCAAGCCGTCTCTCCAACTGTCGGCGCAGGGTGGATTCCTTGTAGCCGCTAAAGTCCAGTCCAGTCTTCGCGCGGACGGTGCTCAGAATGCCGCTGAGTAAGTCTTCGGTCGAGAGGCTGCTCGGGTCTGTAAAAGATCGCGATGTCGGCTCTGCGGGTGCGGCTGGGGCGGCCGCGCCAACCCGCATCAGCGCCGCGCCGATCTCGCTGGGCGGCAAAACCAAGTCAACGGCCGCTGAGCCGATGGCAGATTCGGGCATCCCGGCAAACCTTGCGCTGCTTGGTTCTTGTGCGATCGTCAGCCCTCCGGCGCTGCGGATTGCGATGACTCCTTGAGCGCCGTCATTCCCAGTTCCGGAAAGGACGATCCCAACCGATCGGTCACCCCATGAGTCGGCCATCGATCGGAACAGGACATCGGCTCGAGGAGTAGGTCCAATCCCTGACGTGGCGGCGTCGAGCTTGACCGTGTTTCCAAGAATGCGGACATCGTGATCCGGTGGCGCAACATAGATCACGCGAGGTTCGAGGTGCTGTCCGTCGGCGGCGAGCAGGACCTCGAGCGGGGTCTCGCGGGCCAGCAGCTCAACCAGTGCACTCGGGTGGTGTGGATCGCTGTGCTGGGCGATGACGTACGTCAATGGAGGTTCGGGGTCAAGGCACCTCAGCAACTCATCGAGTGCCTCAAGCCCGCCGGCGGAGCTCGCAATTCCCACGACTCGTACCGGTTCGCCGAGCGGCTCCAGTAGCGCACCCGATGGGTCGCTGCCAAGGTCGTTGGCAGCGACCTCGTCAGGTCCCTGGGTTACCTCGGACTTACCCATCTACGACTCTCCAAGACCGCTCATGTCCTGGGGGGTAAGACGATTCCGAGTGTTACTCACTGGCTGGTGATTCAACTATCTGTGTTCTGACTTCTGGCGTGTTCTGACTTCTGGCGTGTTCCGACTTCTGGCGTGTTCCGACGTCTAGCACGTAACCGACGCGCTGCATAGTGGCCACGCTTGTCACGTTACCGGCCCCCCTGCGCGCTCGCTGAGAGTTCGGCAGTCCTGCTGTGCAGGATGCGGCATTCGTCCGAAATCGGCAACTGCCGCAACGGATTACCGGCTTCTATACCACGCCGCGATGCACGACTATCGCCAATCCCTGGGTCTGCCTCTTGGCGTCATATCCGATCAGGCGCACGTGATCGGATGGATGCGCTGAGTGGCAAAGCTCGACCTCGCTCAGCACGGCCGCGGCGTCGGTCTCACCGAAGAGCGGCAGCTTCCACATGTACCAGTAAGTGTCTGCGGCTCGTGATGGCTCGACGTGCTCGATGCCGCAGGCCCAGCCTTTGGCGATCATGTATTCGACTTGGCGCTTGACTTGCTCAGTCGTGAGTGGAGGAAGGTAGGAGAACGTTCCGAACTTGCGTGCCGCCGGGTCGTCGCGGCGTGACGGGAAATCCTGGATGGTCATGTCAATGCTCCGATTCGCGTGGAGTGCCGATATCTCGGTCGTGGGGTCGTGGGGTCGTGGGGTCGTGGGGTGCGGATATCTCGGTCGTGGGGTCGTGGGGTCGTGGGGTGCGCATATCTCGGTCGTGGGGTCGTGGGCGCGGGAGTTCCGCGCTGCGCACCTAATTGGTGTCGAGTTTGTCGACGACGTCGTACTCGAACTTGACCTCTTTCCAGGTCTCCATTGCGATCGCCAACTCTGGGCTGTGCGCAGCGGCCTCGCTGAGTACTGAGCGGGCTTCCTGCTCGATCGCTACACCCTCGTTCCGCGCGCGAACACTGGCCTCAAGCGCTACTCGGTTGGCGGTTGCACCTGCCGCATTGCCCCATGGGTGTCCAAGTGTTCCGCCACCGAACTGCAGTACCGAGTCGTCGCCAAAGATCGAGACGAGTGCGGGGATGTGCCATACGTGGATACCTCCGGAGGCGACCGGGAAGACGCCGGGCATGTGTCCGAAGTCTTGGTCGAAGAAGATGCCGCGGCTGCGGTCCTCTGGGATGTATGACTCGCGCATGAGGTCAATCCAGCCCAGTGTTGCTTGCCGATCACCTTCGAGCTTTCCGACGACCGTGCCCGAGTGCAGATGATCTCCGCCTGATAGGCGAAGGCACTTGGTCAGTACCCGAAAGTGGATGCCGTGGTAGGGGTTTCGGTCGAGCACTGCATGCATCGCGCGGTGAATATGAAGCAGCATCCCATTCTTGCGGCACCAGTTTGCAAGTGAGGTATTGGCCGAGAATCCTGCGGTTAGGTAGTCGTGCATGATGATTCGCATGCCGAGTTCTTTGGCGAACTCCGCGCGTTCGAACATGTCCTCCACGGTCCCTGACGTCACGTTGAGGTAGTGCCCCTTGCGTTCTCCAGTCTCGGCTTCAGCGTCCTTGACGGCCTGCGCCACGTTCTCGAATCGGTCGCGCCACCGCATGAATGGCTGCGAGTTGATGTTCTCGTCGTCCTTGGTGAAGTCGAGGCCACCGCGCAAGCATTCGTAGACTGCGCGACCGTAGTTCTTGGCAGACAGACCGAGTTTGGGCTTGATCGTGCAGCCCAGCATCGGGCGTCCGTACTTGTCCATCCGGTCACGCTCAACCACGATGCCGTTTGGCGGGCCACCGCAGCCGAGGACAAAGGCCAGCGGAAAGCGAATGTCTTCGAGGCGCAATGACCGGATTGCCTTGAAACCGAAGACGTTTCCGACTAGTGACGTAAGCACGTTCACGACCGAGCCCTCTTCGAAAAGGTCTAGCGGGTACGCGACGAAAGCGTAGAAGGCGGTGGGGTCGCCGGGTACGTCCTCGATCCGGTAGGCCCGACCCTTGTAATGGTCGAGGTCGGTCAGCAGGTCGGTCCACACTGTGGTCCACGTGCCAGTCGAACTCTCCGCGGCGACAGCAGCAGCTGCTTCCTGACGGGGCACTCCTTGCTGCGCAACGATTTTGAAGCAGGCGAGCAGATCGGTGTCCTTGGGCTGGTATGAGGGATCCCAATAGGTAATTGCGTAGTCCTGCACGCCTGCTGAGTAGGCCTGAGGTGCGGTGGTGATTGTCATCGCTGCTTCTCCTGTCGTGGTCACGATGCGGTGACGCGCTGGTCGAGACTGCCGTTGCGGTATCGCAACGCCATGTCGGCGAGTGGGATCGGGGTGATACGTGATGCGTTACCGGCGGACCCGAACTGTTCGAACCGTGAGCGACACAGTTGGGTCATCGCGTCCATCGCGGGGATCATGAACTTTCGTGGGTCGAACTCAGCGTGGTTGGTCACTGCCACCTTGCGTATGGCTGCTGCCATGGCCAGCCGACAGTCGGTGTCGATGTTGACCTTTCGCACGCCGTGCCGAATTCCCTCTTGTATTTCTTCAACGGGTACGCCCCAGGTCTGCGGCATCTCGCCACCGAATTGGTTGAAGATCTCCTGCAGCTCCTGCGGAACCGATGAAGACCCGTGCATGACGAGGTGCAGATCGGGTAGACGGTTATGGATCTCCTTGACGACCGACATCGCTAGCACATCGCTGTCGGGCTTTCGACTGAACTTGTAGGCGCCGTGCGATGTGCCCATAGCAATCGCGAGTGCATCGACCTGCGTGCGCTGAACGAAGTCCACCGCCTGATCGGGGTCGGTGAGCAACTGGTTGTGCTCCATCTTCCCTACGGCACCATGGCCATCCTCTTGCTCACCCTCACCGGTGTCGAGGCGCCCTAGGACACCGAGCTCACCTTCGATCGAAGCTCCCACTCCGTGCGCCTTCTCGCGCACGGCGGTGGTGAGTGCCACGTTGTAGTCGTAGCTCGACGGGGTCTTGGCGTCCTCTTCGAGTGACCCGTCCATCATCACGCTGGTGTAGCCCTGATCAATCGCCGAGCCACAGGTGGCCGCGCTATTGCCGTGGTCTTGGTGAAGGCAGATTGGAATCTTGGGAAACATCTCTTCGGCCCCATCGACCAGAGCACGCACCATTGCGTCACCTGCATAAGACCTTGCTCCGCGACTCACCTGCAAGATCACAGGTGAGTCAACGGCCTGTGCCGCGCGCATGATCGCGATCACCTGTTCCATGTTGTTCACGTTGAACGCTGGAAGTCCGTAACTGAACTCGGCAGCATGATCGAGCAACTGACGGAGGGTAATGCGAGTCATGATGTTCTCCTGTTCAACCGCGATTCGCAGAGCATCAGTGGGCCCTGCGCTTGTTCTCGAGGATGCGTTCGATGAGTGGTGTCAAAATGAGTTGCATTGCTATGTCGAGCTTGCCGCCAGGGATCACGATTGAGTTCGCGCGCGACATGAAGCTGTCGTGAATCATCGAGAGCAGGTACGGGAAGTCGATGCCCCGTGGGTTGCGGAAGCGAATGACGACCATTGATTCATCCGGCGTGGGAATCGTTCGCGAGATGAACGGATTGGATGTGTCGACCATCGGCACCCGCTGGAAGTTCACGTCCGTCTTGGTGAACTGCGGAACGATGGTCTGCACGTAATCGGGCATGCGACGAAGGATCGTGTCGGTGATTGCCTCCTCGGAGTGGCCCCTGCTTCGCTTGTCGCGGTGCAACTTTTGGATCCACTCGAGGTTGATCACTGGTACCACGCCGATCTTGAGATCGCCGTATTGCGCTAGGTCGGTGGTCTCGTTCACCACAGCTCCGTGCAAGCCTTCGTAGAAGAGCAGGTCGGATTCAGGGTCGAGTGGACGCCAGTCGGTGAAGGTACCCGGTGGCCGTCCGTAGAGCTTGGCCTCGAGTTCGTCGTGCACGTAGTTACGCGTTCGTCCGGTACCCGTTTGCGAGAAGTCGGCGAAGACTGCCGCGAGATCATCTAGCAGGTTCGCTGCTGGGCTGAAGTGGCTGAAGTGGTTGTCTCCCTTGGCCCCTGCCTCGGCGAGGGCAACCTTCATCCCTTCGCGGTCGTAGCGATGGAATGCATCGCCCTCGATATAGGCGGCAAGCACGCCTTCGCGCCGGAAGATTTGATCGAAGGTGTTCTTGACTGTCGTCGTGCCAGCTCCACTCGAGCCAGTGACGACGATGACGGGGTTCCTTGCAGACATTTCACGGCTCCTTAGGTCCGGAAGAGTCCACGCTGTGAGAACAGCGGCGACTCCTCTTGATTGGCGGGCGGATCCAGCAAGTAGCGACGAACCCGAGCAACCTTGCTCGTGGAGCCGAAGATGAACGGCACTCGTTGGTGCAACGAGGTTGGTTCCATATCCATGATTGCCGTGATGCCATTGGTGGCTTCACCACCAGCTTGCTCACAGAGGAACGCGATCGGATTCGCTTCGTACACAAGGCGAATGCGGCCCGCCCCGTACCCTTCGCGCTGGTCGGCTGGGTAGAGATAGATCCCGCCGCGCAGCAGGATTCGGTAGGTCTCGGCAACCAATGAGGCGATCCAGCGCATATTGAAGTCGCGATCGCGCGGCCCTGTGCTTCCGCTGACAAGGTGGTTGACGTACGCGCGAATGCTGGGGGTCCAGTGCCGGGCGTTGGAGGCGTTGATTGCATATTCCTGCGCCTCGATAGGCAGTGCCACCTTTGCGTGGGTCTGCACGAATGCACCTGTGACGGGGTCGAGGCAGTAGAGGAATGTGCCCTCGCCCCAAGTCAGGGCCAACACCGTGCGTGGCCCATAGACGATGAACCCTGCCGCAAGTTGGGCTCGCCCTGTTTGCAGGAGCGAGTCGGTGGCGTCACCGTCGAGCATGGGCAGGATCGAGAAGATCGTGCCAATCGGTGCGTTGGTGTCGATGTTGGATGACCCATCGATGGGATCGAGCGCCACCACAAGTCGGCCGCCGGCGTTGACTGGGATTGCTAACTCGGTCTCCTCCGAGCAGACCGCCGCGACGTCGCTGCCGGCGAGTGCCTCAACAAATAGCAGCTCGGCTTGCACGTCGAGTGCCTTCTGGGTGTCACCGCTCGCGTTGTCACCTACGACCGCTGAGTCGACTCCGGGGGCACTTCGCGCGATCAACGAGGCGACCGCCACCCCACACGTCGTCAGCGACGCGAGGACGTCGGCCACCGCACCATGGAGCGAATCAACCTGGCGCAGCGCGCTTAGATGGTCGTCGAGAGTCGTGGTGGCCATGTTTGGAGTCTGGCGAGTGCACGAACAAAAGAAAAGACATTGTTTCTTGCCTATCAGCAAACATTTACTAGGGTACGGACATGAAGGACATAACCTTGAAGCAACTGCGGTTCCTGGCCGAAACCGTTCGCGCTGGGTCGCTGGCTGGAGCCGCCGCGCAGCTGCATGTGACTGGGCCCGCGATCGCGCAGCAAATTCGTTTGCTCGAGCGCCGCGCCGGTATGGCGCTGATCGAGCGCGGCCCGCATGGGCAGCGACCCACCGAGGCCGGCCGGATCCTGGCCGATACGTGTGCCCGGATCGAGGCCGAGATCGCCGTATGCGCTGAGTCGCTCGGGTCGTTACGTTCGGCCTACACCGGACACGTGCGCGTCGGTGCCGTGAGCACCGCGAAATACTTTGCCCCGCACGTGATCGCATCATTCCAGCGAGCGAATCCGGGGATCACGGTCAGCCTGGCGGTGGGCAACCGCGACCACATCCTGGCTGAGGTCGAGAACTATGCGATCGACGTCGCGATTATGGGACGGCCACCGCGGCGACTGGACGTTGTCGCCGAAGTCTTCGGTGAGCATCCGTACGTCATCATCGCGGCACCCGATCACCGCTTTGTTGGACGATCTGAAGTACCGCTGTTCGAGGTTGCGGAGGAGACCTTCCTAGTGCGAGAGCCCGGGTCAGGTACTCGCATGCATGTCGATGCCCTCTTTGCCGCCACTGGCAAACAGTTGCTGGTGGGCATGGAGATTGCGTCGAACGAGACCATCAAACAGGCTGTGATCGCTGGACTTGGTCTGGCCATGATCTCAGCCCACACGATCGCCGCTGAGGTGCACGATGGTCGCCTAGCGGTGCTTGATGTCGAGGGTTTGCCGATTAGACGCGACTGGCTGATGGTGCGAATGGCATCGCGTTCAGTCTCACCGGCCACTACAAACCTGTGGGACTTCTTCGTTCACCAAGCCCGTGCCCAATTGCCCAAAGTTGATGTGTGACAGCTTTCGCTGATTGTCGCCAATTCCAGCGATCGTTCTGTGCGATGAGGCGCAGAATCGCTATGATCGTGTTTCTGGGCCGTGAACCGCGACCCTGTGAGCCGTGAACGGGGCCACATTCAGGCGCCCCTTACGGCGCTGAAAACCTAGGAGTCGCAGTGAATTTCGGCCAAGTCTTGCTCTCGATGCTCTTCATCTTTTTCGCCATGTGTTACTTCATGATGCTTTTCAGCATTGTTGTGGATCTTTTCCGCAATCACGACATGGGTGGCGTGGCAAAGGCCATCTGGATCATCGCGCTGATCTTCGTCCCGCTGATCACGATGCTTGCCTACGTCATCGTCAACAGCAAGGGCATGGCCTCGCGCAACAAGGCGTCAGCTGACCAGATGCAGAAGGCGCAGGAGGACTACATCAAGTCTCTCGCTGGCTCAACTTCGGCAACCGACCAGATCGCCAAGGGTGCTGAGCTGCTGAGCTCCGGTGCGATTACCCAGGCCGAGTTCGATGCGCTCAAGTCAAAGGCGCTTGCAGGCTGACCACATCGACCCTGACCACATCGACTCTGTGTCGATGGCACTAACTACCAGGCCGGTCACGTTCTTCGGAGCGTGACCGGCCTTCTTTTTGCCCGGGCCGTTCTTTGCTCGGGCTCGCCCCAATCTGAAGTCGCCCAAATCTCTATTACCGTTTCTATCCCGGTCATTGCTCGGTTTATCGGCTGGGGTTAGTTAGCCTCTGGCCATGAAGTCACAGCCGATTCTTCGCATGAGAACTACTGCCGTTGTTGCTGTCGCGGCCCTTGTCGTCGCCCTGGTGAATGTGGTCACGGCGATCCCGGCGGACGCCGCTGTGATCAAGGCGTTCAGCCCCCGGTTCCAGATCAACACCACCGGTGCGATCGAACTCATCGGCAATTCGGTGATGACTTGTTCTGATGCTCGCGGTGCCCTCAATGCATCGACATGTGACGCTGCCCGAACCTCAGCTGCCATGTCAGGGCTCACGCCCGCGCCGACAAACAACAACTACTTCATGACCAATATCGACCGCGATTCCGATCCCAGCACCTTCAATTCGTCGCGCTCGACCCTGACCCTGCCAGCGGGTGCGAGTGTGGCCTTCGCTGGGCTCTATTGGTCTGGCTACCGCATTGCTGGGGCCGACGGTGGTGCGGCCGCCCCCGATGCAGCGGCCGCGCTGTCGGTGAAGTTCGCCGCTGGATCTGGTTCGTACACCGCACTTATCGGACAGTTCGTGGGGCAGGAAACCACTGGTGGCAAGTCATATCAAGCCTTCGCCGACGTCACGAGTCTTGTCGCCCTGCATCGCTCCGCCGAGTACACCGTCGCGAACGTGCAGGCGGGCACGGGCTCTAACCAGTACGGCGGTTGGGCGTTGGTGGTTGCGTACGTCGACCCAAGTGCACCAATGCGCAACCTCACCGTGTTCGACGGATACGCCAAGGTCGCTAGCGGTGCGAGCGACAAGCAGGTCGATATCGCGGTCTCGGGATTTCGCACCCCTACCACCGGGGTGGTCAACACCCAGGTGGGTCTGGTCAGTTATGAGGGCGACCGGACCCTTACCGGTGATGGATTCTCGATTAAGGGCAATAAGCAGAATGTCTTTACCCCAATCTCCAATGCTGTCAACCCGCAGAACGATGTCGCAAACTCGACCGTGTCGCGCGATGGTGTCTTGCAGAACGATGCTGCTAACTCCAAGTACCCCAACACGTTGGGCTTTGACGTTGACCGCTTCGCGCAGCGATCGGACTTGCTGACCAACGGTGAAACTGCTGCGGTGCTGCGGGTCACGACCAGTGGCGAAACCTGGTTCCCGGGGGTGATCACTTTTGCGGTCGACGTTTTCGCACCGAATGTTGAGTTGGCTAAGACGCAGACGAACATCACAAGCGGTGCGCGCGGTGATCAGCCGCTGCCCGGCGATGTCCTGCAGTACACGGTCGCGGTCGAGAACAATGGCAGCGCCAGCAACAGTGACACCGCCACTGGTGTCGTCCTTACCGATGCGATCCCGGCCGGTTCGGCGTACGTGCCGGGCTCGGCGAGCATTGCGCGGGGTCCGTGCGCCCCTGCCGCAGACTCCGGCCGCAATGTCACTGTTGCTGCTGACGAACTCACTGCTCGGCTTGGCACAGGAGCCAGTGCCAGCCTTGGCGGCAGCATTCCGCCGGGCTGCGCTGCTGGCCCGGCTTACACGGTTACCTTCCGGGTGCAGATCGATGCCGATGCGGTGAGCGGTCAGGTCATCACCAATCAGGCGGGCGCGCTCTACCAAGGTCTTGATACGGGCAACAACTTCTCGTCGTCGAGTAATGAAGTGCGGGCGACGATCCTCGCGGTGGCCGATCTAGCTCTGAGCAAGACTCTTGCAACGGTGAACCCGATCGCTGGCCAGGACCTGACTTACCTTCTTGCAGTGGCCAATGTGGGCCCATCCGCCGCATCTGCGCCGATCACCATCACCGACACGCTCCCCGCTGACCTCTTCTACGGTGGTGTCGATTCGACGAACTCGCCCGGCTGGGGTTGTGCCGCGGTCGGTCAGGAGATCACCTGTACATACGGCACCAGCCTTAACGCCGGATCGAGTGCGCCTGATCTGTTCCTCATCGCCACACCGTCCGGTCTAAGTTCCGGCGTCGCGCAACTCAACACTGCGATGGTGTCGTCACCGACCCCAGATCCCGTGCCGGGTAACAACACCGACACCGTTACTTTGTCGCCGCAAGCCCAGGTGGATCTAGCGATCACCAAGTTGACCACGTCGTTCACCGCGGGGGGCACGGGCTCCTACTCGATGATCGTCAGCAACAACGGCCCAAGTTTTTACAGCGGGCCAATTGTGGTCACCGACACCTTGCCCAATGGCCTCACCTACACCGGCCCCGACCCGACTGGGTGGACATGCACTGGCAGCGCGACCGCGGTGTGCACCCTGACAGCAGGTGAACTCGCGGTCGGCGATGACGCCGCGCTGGTGTTGCCCGTGGCAGTTGATCCTGCGGTCGTTAGCCCGATCACCAACACGGCCACGGTAACGACGCCTGCCGCCGACCCGATGACCGCGAACAACACAGCCACGTCCGAGTCGGAGGTGAGTCACTCCTCCGATCTGTCGATCACCAAGGCCTTGGCTCCCGCGACGGATCCGGTGCTGGCTGGATCGAACACCGTGTGGCGATTGACTCTGACCAATAGCGGGCCATCGGCCAATGCAGGGCCAGTCGTAGCACAGGATGTGTTGCCACCGGGGATGCGCTATGTCTCGTCGGTGGTACCCACTGGCTGGTTGTGTTCGGCGAATGCCGTGGCGGCCGATCAGTCGCAGACAGTCACATGCACCCTGGCCGGGACGCTGGCCAGTGCCGACACCGCTGATCTCGATCTCACCGTCTCGCTCGCCTTGTCGACGGCAGGTGTCGTGCTCACCAACTCGGCAACCGTGAGTGGGCCCGACGAAAGCAACTCGGCCAACGACTACGCCAGCGTGACTGTGACTCCCGGGCGCGGCACGTTGCAGGTGTCGAAGGTGGTTCTCGCGGGCAACGATTTCCGCGCTACTGCGGCCACGATCTCGGTTAACTGCCCGGCAAATGCGGCGCTGGACCCCGGCCATTGGCCAAGGCTTGTGACCGTTGGTGTGGCTGCATCCAGCGCAGGTTCAGGCATCATTCCCATCGCAGTTGCCGATACATGCACGGTCACCGAGACCGCTTCCGGAGCCCCAGCAGCACCGGCGAACGCCGGCTCGATCAGCCCGACCTACAACGGCAATGCGTGGCCGGTGGGCACCACTCCCACCTTGAATTACGCCAAGTCGGCCAACGTCGCAGCGTCGGCTAGCTCGGGTGAGATTGTGACGGCGACTGCCACCTCCCCCTGCCGCGACAAGGCTGGCACCGTGACTGCGTCGAGCGGCACCGGTTCGTGCCTGCTGCGGTTCTTCACCACGGGCAACACCACGGTTTCGGCGGTTGCCAGTTACGCGGTCAATGGTGGCTCCGAGCAGGTGGGCACATCGACCACGGTCAGCGTTGACCCAGCAGTTGCTGATATCGCCAACCAGTCAGTCGAGTTCCGCAACTCCTACTTCGCCAGTGCGCCGATCATCAGCACCACCCGCAAGATGCTGTTAGCGAAGGTGTCGATCCCCCTGACGGTCACTGGTCGTTCTGGTACTTCGGCGCTGCCCATTCGTGGGACCAGAACAGTGGTCATGAAGTCGAGCTCTCCCGGGACGGTAAGCGTGAGTGTCTCGTGCACGGTGCCCGCCATCGGCGTCGGCATGAAGAGCGCCCTTCAGCACTGCATCTGGAAGTTCAGGCCGCTGACGGGCCAGCTCATGGTCACGACTCTGGGAGTGCGCAGCGTCGTGGTCACGGTGACCTATACCTCGACCCCCACGCCGAGCCAGTCGTCCAAATACACGCCAACTACGTGGAAACGCAGTTGGAAGGTGGCCTAGCCACGGGCGTTTGGCAGCAGCATCATTTGCTCCCAGTTGCCCGTGGGGCTGGAAACGTTCTAACAGCAGCCCTACTGTTGGCGGTATGACAGAGGTAATTGGCGCTTCACACGACGTCATGATGCGCGCGAAGCACGATCTCGCAGCATCATTCCGTGCCGCCGCCATGCATGGGTTGAACGAGGGCATCGATAACCACTTCTCGTTGGCGGTTCCTGGTCGCCCAGACCTGTTCTTGCTCAACCGCTTTGGGCCGCACTGGTCCGAGATCACGGCCGACGACATCCTGACAGTCGACTTCCATGGCAACGTAGTTGGTGGTGAGGGTGCGTGGGAGACCACCGCGTTCATGATTCACCGCGGTTGCCACCGTGCGCGGCCGGACGCCAATGCTGTGTTCCACACGCACATGCCCTACGCCACTGCTGTGTCGATGACAGTTGGTGGATTCGACACTCGAATTCACCAGAACTCGATGTACTTCCACGATCGCATAGCCCGGTTGCCCTATAGCGGGCTGGCCGATGGGCCTGCAGAAGGTGACCGCATTGCGAGCGCCGTCACCGGCGGCGCCACCGTGGTCATGCTCGACAATCACGGTGTCATCGTGATTGGAACTGATATCGCAGATGCTTGGCACAAGTTGTACTTCCTGGAGCAGTCGGCCAGATTGCAGGTGCTCGCGCAATCAACCGGGCAGGAATTGATTCGCGTGACCGAGGCAGTGGCCCAGCTCACCGCTCAGCAGTGGATAGACGACGACCAGGCGGCACCGAAGCTGTTCGCCGCGGTGAAGCGGCAGCTTGGTTGGCTCGACAGCTAGTTGCGCATCGGGCTAGTTGCTCTCTGCTACAAGGCTTTCCGGGGTTGACGCACCCACCACGTGAACGGTGATCCCCGTGGCGCGGATGGCGTCAAGCGCCTGCGGGTCCGCGCTCGAATCGGTGACCAGATCGTGCGCCGACTCGAGCGCACAGATGCGCGCGAGCAGCACCCGTCCGATCTTGGAGCCGTCGGCCACCACGATCACCCGCTTGGCGCGCGAGACCATCGTGCGATTGGTGTGGGCCTCGACCTCGTCGTGAGTGGTGAGTCCGGCGGCCGCACTGATGCCATCGACCCCGACGATCGCAACCTCGAGGTGCAGTGCTTGCAAGGTTTGCTCAGCGAAAGGCCCGACCAACTCATAGGACTGTGAGCGAGTGACTCCGCCAGTGAGGATCAACTTCAGCCGCGGCCGCAGGGCGAGTTCGGTGGCGATGTTGAGTGCGTTGGTAACTACCGTGAGATCGACTCGCTCGGCGATAAGACGCGCGACCTCGCTCGTGGTGGTTCCGCCTGCTAAGCCCATGGTCAGGCGGCCCTTGGGGAGCAGCTCGGCTGCCTTGATTGCGATGGCACGCTTCTCGTCTCGGTTACGCCCACCTCGGTAGCGCACGGGTAGTTCATACGCGACGTCATGCGCTAGTGCGCCCCCGTGCGTCCTGGAGAGCAGGCGCTGATCCTCGAGCATCTGCAGGTCTCGTCGCAGTGTTGCTGCTGATACCCCGAACTCCAGCGCGAGGCTCGCTGCATTCACTGAGTGGGTGGTGGCCAGCCGATCCAAGATCGAGGACACTCGGTCTGCCCGTCGGAGGGAAACGCGGGCCACGGCACTCCCTCTCGCTCGGTTTCGAGCGTTCGCTCACTTTGACTTGCACATATGCGCGCCATTGTCGTCCGATCGTGCGCGCTTTGGCCAGTGTGGGGCAACACTTCACCCATGTCCCCTTCAACGACGATCACCTTCCTAGGCGCCGGCAGCGTCGTCTTCACCCGTGAACTGATGAGCGACATCCTGGGTTTTGACGATCTTGGCCCACTACGAATCTCCTTGCACGACATCAATGCGGAGCGGCTCGAGACGGCGGTAGCAATCGCCGAGGCCACCGCTTCGCAACTGGGTCGACGTGTTGAGGTGGTGTCGTCCCTGGATCGCCGACGCGCACTTGAGGGTGCGAAGTACGTGGTGAACTCGATTCAGGTGGGCATGCACGCTGCCACGTTGCGCGATATCGAGTTGCCCGCGTCGTTTGGTCTGCGTCAGACCATCGGTGACACCCTCGGGGTCGGCGGGATCTTCCGCGGCCTGCGTACCTTCCCTGTCCTCGACGGCATTGCGCGCGACATGCTCGAGATCTGCCCGGATGCGTGGCTGCTCAACTACACCAATCCGATGGCTATGAACATCGCTTACCTGCGGGCAGTAGCGCCGGGGCTCAAGGTGCTCGGCCTGTGCCACTCGGTCTACTGGACCGTGCGCGGCCTCTGTGAAGTCATCGATGTCCCGTTCGAGGACGTGTCGTACTGGTCAGCGGGGGTCAATCACCAGGCTTGGCTGCTGCGCTGGGAACGTGAGGGGCAGAGCCTCTATCCCTTGCTCGATGCGCGGATCGCCGCTGATCCTGAGCTCCGACGTCGGGTGCGAGTCGATATGTATCGCCGTCTTGGCTATTACCCCACCGAGACAAGTGAGCACTCGAGTGAGTACGTGCCGTGGTACTTGCACCACGACAGTGAAATCGAGCGCCTGCGGATTGAGGTGGGCGTCTACATCGGGATCAGCGAGGATAACTTGCGCGAGTACGACGACGTTCGCAACTCGCTAGCTGCAGGTGAGCCACTGGCGATGGATCGCGATTCGACCGAGTACGCACCGCAGGTGATTCACTCGATGGAGACTGGGACCAAGCGGACCATCTTCGCCAACGTGGCTAACCGCGGCTACATCACCAATCTGCCCAATGAGTACGCGGTTGAGGTGCCCACCTCGATCGATGAACTCGGCGCTCACCCGATGCACGTTGGCGACCTGCCCTTGCAGTGTGCGGCGTTGAACCGATCGTTCGTCAGCGTTGGCGAACTCACCGTGCGGGCCGCGGTGACCGGTGATCCACAACTTGTGCGAAATGCCGCGATGATTGACCCCAACACCGCGGCCACTCTCACGGTGGATCAGATCTGGAACCTATGCAATGCGCTGACTGTTGCGCATGGAGATCTGCTGCCGGAGAGTCTGCGAGTGTCACTTGCCTGACCTTGCCCGTATGGAGATTCGATGCCGCTAGTACCGACCGTTGACCTGATCGATGACGCGCGCGCACTGAGTCGAGCCATCGGCGCGTTCAACGTGATCTGCCTCGAGCATGCAGAAGCCATTGTGGCCGGTGCCGAGGCAGCCGGACTTCCCGTCATCATGCAGATCAGCGAGAACGCTGTGAAGTTCCACGGGGGTCGAATCGCGCCCCTCGCTGCTGCGTGCGTGGCTATCGCGAATGGCTCAAGTGCTTCTGTCGCAATGCATCTCGACCATGTTGAGAGTGCACCGCTTATGTATCAGGCGGCCGAGCATGGATTCGGCTCGGTGATGTTCGATGCCTCAACGCTGTCGTATGCCGACAACGTTGAGGCAACCCATTCCGCGGTCGTGTGGGGTCACGAGCACGGCCTGTGGGTCGAGTCCGAACTTGGTGCGGTGGGCGGTAAGGATGGAGCGCACGCACCTGGTGTGCGTACCGATCCGACTGAGGCCGCTGGCTTTGTGGCTGCCACTGGTGTCGATGCGCTTGCAGTGGCGGTGGGAAGTTCACACGCCATGCTCGACCGCAGTGCCGCTCTCGACCACGAGCTCATTGCTGCGATTGCCGCGGCGGTCCGTGTTCCCCTCGTTCTGCACGGTTCGTCTGGGGTCTCAGATGACGAGCTTCGACGCGCTGTGCGCGCTGGCATGGTGAAGGTCAATATCGGCACTGCGCTGAATATCGCGTTCACTGGTGCGGTGCGCGAACGACTCGTTGCCGATGCGTCGGTCGTTGATCCACGTAAGTACATTGCGCCAGCGCGTGATGCTATGGCTGCCGTGGTTGCTCACTTCCTGCGTGTGCTCGGGGGCTGAGCGATGCGTGGGCTGGCCGGCAAGGGCGTGCTTGTCAGCGGGGGCACTAGCGGGATCGGGCTGGCGGCGGCGGCCCGTTTACTTGGCGAAGGGTGCCGCGTCTTCGTCACTGGCCACGAGCAAGCTGGCCTTACTGGCGCCTTGGAGACTTTGGCCGCAGCCGCTCCTGCCGAAATGTTCGCCGGCGCGGTGGGTGAGGTGAGTTCGCCGCAATCTGTAGCCGACATTGTTGCTCTGGCGGAGGAGTTCACGGGCGGGATCGACGTCTTGGCCAACAACGCGGGCGTCGCCTGGCAGGAGCCGTTCCTTGACCTCACAGTGGAGGCCTGGGACCGCATGATTGCGGTGAACGTGCGCGGGATGTTCCTGATGGGCCAGGCCGTGGCTCGTCTAATGGTTGCCAACAAGCGCCGCGGATCGATTATCAACATGGCGTCGACGAACGGCCTTGCAGCAGAGGCGCTATACGCGCACTACAACTCATCCAAGGGTGCGGTTGTGCAACTCTCACGTTCGATGGCGGTCGAGCTCGGAGCACACGGTATTCGTGTTAACACCATCTGCCCCGGGTACATTCAAACGCCGATGAACGTCGAAATCGCCAGGGCTGCAGGCAATCCCGCCAAGGCTTTGGCATATGCCCGTGACTTCATCCCGCTAGGTCGAGCCGGCGACGCGGACGAAGTTGCCGCTGTCTATGCCTTCCTGGCCAGCGACGAAGCGTCTTTCATTCATGGTGCCGAACTCGTTGTCGATGGTGGGCAACGAGCTGTGATGTAGCGACCACGTCACGGCTTGACGGACAGCGGGCCCGACAGCCTGGCGGCCCGACACAAACTCAGCTCACATCATCGAAGGGAGGCCGACATGGCACGACAAGCGGCACACGCAGAGGGAACCCCACCGCCGGCTGGGCCCTACTCACCGTCTGTGCGTATCGGCGCCATCGTCGCGGGATCGGGCCAGGTGGGTATTACCGCCGACGGAACCGTTGTCGAGGGTGTCGGTGCGCAGACCACTCAGGCGTTGACTAATCTGCTTTCGCATCTGGCCGCTAGCGGTGCACATGAGCGCGACGTAATCAGCGTGCGGGTGTTCCTCACCGAGGTCTCGCAGTTCGCCGAGATGAATCAGGCGTACGAGCAAGTCTTCACTTCGCCCTACCCCGCGCGCAGCACCATCTATGTCGGCCTACCGCCGGGGCTGCTGGTTGAGATCGACGCACTCGCAGTAGTGGATGGCCGATGAGCGCCGACTCTCGTCGCGGCGAAGCGCCGCCCTGGCGGCAGCCGGGCTTTGTGCCCGGTGGATCCGACGGCTTGCCCGCAGACTTCAAGGCTGCGCTCGTGCTGCAGCCGGCGCGTGCGGGGTTGCCCCTGTTGCTCGACCTCGCAGAATCACCGCTGGCGATCCTGCGTGAGTCAGCCCTCCTGCACAACGTCGCGGCGATGAACGACATCTGCGACAGCGTCGGCTTCTCGATTGCGCCACATGCCAAGACCACGATGTCGCCTGAGTTGATAGATCTCCAAACTGGTTCTGGTGCATGGGGTTTTGCCGCCGCTACGTCGTACCAGGTGCGCCGGCTATTCGATTTCGGTGTCACACGGGTGATCTGCGCGACCGAGTTGGTCGATGTACCAGCGCTGGTCGACATCTTGCAGCTCGTCGCTGAGGTGCCGGACCGTGAGTTCCTGCTGTTCGTCGACTCGTTCGACACATTGCGGATCGCCGAGGCAGCCGCTGAGCAAGCGCCTGCGGGCGCAGTTCTGCAGGTGCTGGTGGAGGTAGGCCACCTCGGCGGCCGTACCGGCATCCGTGGGGTCGAAGGAGCGATCGCACTAGCCGAGGCTGCAGCAGCCTCGCCATCGTTGGTGCTGCGAGGCATCGCTGGGTACGAGGCCACCGTCCCGGGGATCCGCACCGCAGAGGGCTTGGCGTCGGTTGATGAGTTCCTCGACCAACTCGCTTTGATCACTCGTCATGCGTTCAGGGCTGGCTGGTTGTCGGCCGATCCGATCCTGACTGTCGGCGGCAGCATGTACATCGATCGGGTACAGAGCCGGTTGGCCGCGCTTCCCGGTGAAGGGATCGAGGTAGTGCTGCGCAGCGGGTGTTACCTCACACACGACCACGGTCTGTACGAGACCGCGAGCCAAATCACGCCTGCATCACAGCCACAGTTACAGCCAGAGCCACAGCCACGCTGGCAGGCAGCAGTGGAAGTGTGGGCGCGGGTGATCTCACGGCCCGAGCCTGATCTAGCGATCCTTAACGCCGGACGTCGTGACCTATCGCATGATCAAGGGCTGCCGGCCCCCGTGGCGACCTATCGCAACGCGGGTGAGGTGGCGCGCACCGATGAGTTGACTGCCTTTGCGCTCAGCGATCAGCACACCTTCGTGCGGCTGTCGCCAGGCGCCGACCTGCGGGTGGGAGACCTTGTCGCACTTGGGATTTCGCACCCGTGCACGACTTTTGATAAGTGGCGTGTACTGCATGTGGTCGATGACGACTACCGAAGTGTCGGAGTCTGCACCACGCACTTCTAGATCACGGCGTCTGCTAGATCACGGCGCCTGCTTGATCACGGCGTGTGCTTGATCACGGCGTGTGCTTGAAGCCAGCGAGTTCAGGCAGCGAGTTCAGGCTGGCATGTCCAGGATCCGTCGGGCGTTGTCGGCGTACACCGCGCGCAGGTGTGCGGCCGGCAACGCGGCACCGGAGATGTCCCACCGACCTTGCGGCGGAATTTCGCACCCAGCCGCGTAGTCGAAGCACTCATCGTCAGTCTCGAGGAAACGCGCGTAGGTGAGCACGGTGTCCTCGTCGAGTGGGAATGAGTCGGTGCCGAAAAGAATTCGGTCGGGATGCCGTGCTACGAGGCGAGCGAACCGACGCGGCTGACGGCCGAGTTCGCCGAGTCGACCACCGATGTCTGCGTTGAAGTTGGGGCACTCGTCCATCAGGGCTGACACCCAGTCGAGATCCTCTGCCGCACAGCCGACATGCGCGCCGATGAACGTGGTGCCAGGGGCGCGGCGAACCACATCGCTGAGCGCGTCCATGAGCCGGTCGAAGGTCGGGTGCTCGGGGCCACCGAACCACCATGAAGGCATCTCTTGGAGCTCGTCGATTCGTTCGTTGTGTCGATCGAGTGGGGTGAAAAATGCGACCGGATCAGCGGTGTGGATCAGAATCGGCAGCCCGAGCTCGCCGGCAGCGATGAAGACCTCGGTGAGCCGTGGATCATCTGGCAGCACTCGGCCGCCGCCGGCATCGGTCACTGCAAGGCCAAGGTCCTTCCAGACCTTGAGACCGCGAGCGCCTTGGTCGACCGCTCGATGCAGGTCGGCGATCAGCGTCTCGGTCGGGCGAGCGCCTTGTAGACGCGACCAATCGAGATGGCAGAAGGTGAGGAATCGATCGGGATGTGCGGCGTCGAGGCGAGCGATGTTGTCGTCAAGATCGCTGCCCCACCGACCGTCAAGGTTGACGATGGCGCTGATGGCCCTGCGGTCCATCGTGTCGATCAATGCGCCCACATCGTAGGCCATCCATCCACCTTCGTCGTGCAGCCAGCGACCGAGGTGGTTGTGCACGTCTATCGCGGGTACCGCGAGCCGATCGATGGGCGTGAGCGGACGACGAATCGAGCGGATGGGCGCGTACTCAGCCAGCGGGAGTGTTGCGAATCGACGATCAGGCGTGCCGGCTCCGGGGATCAAATCGCTCATCGAAAATGTCCACTTCCTGCAGGGTTACGCCACCAATCGCGCATAGATGACCATACTCACGCCATGGAACTTCGAACAGCAACCGACCGCGAGATAGCTAGTCAGCCGCAGATGTGGGCGCGTGGTCTCGAGTTCACCGATCGGGTGCGCGATTTGCTCATCGCCCCAGGTGAGCGCGTACTCGCGATTGGTTGCGGTACTTCGGCTTTCGTCTCGCAGGTCTACGCGCACTTGCGCGAGAACGCTGGATTCGGCGAGACCGACTGGGCGTTGGCATCTGAGATGCCAACCCGTCGCCGTTATGACCGGGTCATCGCCATCACCCGGTCCGCAACTACCACTGAGGTTGTCGACGCGTTGGCCGCACTGGCTCCGGGCGCACGCCGAATCGGCGTTATCGCCGTGCCGGGCCAACGCATCGATGACTATCTCGACGATCGAATCCTGCTGGATTGGGCTGACGAAACCAGTGTTGTGCAGACCCGTTTCCCGACCACGCTGATCACGATGATTCGTGCAGCGGTTGGCCAGGACGTATCGGCCTCGATCGCGCAGTGCGAAGCGGCAGTGGTTGACCCGCTCCCAGTAGTGGCCTCCGACTTTGACCACCTGGTCTTCCTGGGCACGGGCTGGACTTTGGGCCTGGCGCATGAGGCGGCGCTGAAGACTCGCGAGTCGGCTCAAGCGTGGGCTGAGTCCTACCCGGCGATGGATTATCGGCATGGTCCGATTGCGGTGGCTGGGCCGCGGTCACTGGTCTGGATGTTCGGTGAACCACCCGCCGGCCTCGTCGACGACGTACGCGCAACTGGTGCCACTGTGGTCACCGACTCACTCGACCCCCTCGTACAACTTGTTCGCGCGCAACGCCTGGGCGTGGATCTGGCTGACTCTCGAGGTCTCAATCCGGATACACCGCGTGCACTTTCCCGTTCCGTCGTACTTACTACTGGTAACTGAACTGGCGATACCTGAAGTGCAGGCAATTGAGCTACTGACAACTGACGAGACAGATCCCGGCGAACTCGCGAGAACAACAACAACTCACAGTAACGACAACCCCAGGTGGTCTTCATGCGCGCTTCTTCACGCTCCGTGCCTCGTTCCCGTCGCCGCGCGTTAGTAGGTGTTGCTGCGCTCGCAGCCGTGACACTCGGGCTCGGTGCCTGTTCGTCTGGCGGTTCCACTGACACGGGCACGCCCGGCGCCTCATCGGCTGCCCCCGTCGACTCAACCTCCCCGGTCACGCTCACCTGGTGGACGGGGCAAACTGCCGAGGCAGAGAAGCTCCTCGAAGGCTTGGCCGCCGAGTACACGAAGGCGCACCCGAACGTGACTTTCAATGTGTCACCGGGGGCCCCCACTACTGACGAGCTCAAGCAGAAGATCGCGGCCGGGTTCGTCGCCGATAGTTACCCCGATCTGTCCTACGCGTTCGGTAGTTGGGCCACTGAGCTAGGGATGAGCGGCCACACCCTCGACTTGGCCCCTCGCGTCGCTGACCCTGCGGTCAAGTGGGACGAGTTCCCCGAGGCAGCGCGCAAGACTGCGACTGTTGAGAACCGAGTGATCGGAATGCCGGCGCTCGTCGACAATCTCGGGCTCATGTACAACAAGACGGTCTTCGACGCCGCCGGTGTTTCTTACCCCACCGACCAGTGGACCTGGGACGACTTCCGCGCGGCGGCCAAGAAGCTGACCGATCCCGCAAAGGGCGTCTATGGCACTGCCTATTCGGTGTCAGGCAGTGAGGACACCACCTGGCACTTCTGGCCCTTGCTCTGGCAGAACGGTGGTTCGGTGCTCTCTCCAGATCAAAAGAGCGCTGCTTTCAATTCCGATGCCGGCGTGAAGGCGCTTGAGACGCTTCGCGCGATGGCCGTCGACGACAAGTCGATGTACCTCGATCAGACCGATGAGAAGTACGGCCCGCTCATGTACGACGGCAAGGTCGCGATGATCATCGGCGGACCATGGCAGTTGTACGACCTCAAGGACCGCAAGGTCGATTACGGCGTAACGATCCTGCCCGGCACCAATGGCGATCACCAGACTGTGTCAGGCCCCGACATCTGGGTTGCGTTCGATCATGGTGACGCCAATCGTGCAGCAGCAACTGAGGACTTCCTCCTCTGGCTCACCAGTGCTCCGATCGATGAGCGATGGAACCTTGCCTATGGCAATCTGCCGATTCGCTCATCCGAGGAGTCGAGTGCCGCGTTCCAGACCTGGGCCACCGATTACGCCCCGGGCGCGACCGTCTTCTTCAATAACCTGAAGAACGCCAAGACGCCTCGCCCGACAGTCGAGGGATACACCGAGATGTCGAAGTACGTCGGTGAGGCGATCGCTGCAGTGCTTCAGGGCCAAGGAAATCCCAAGGATGCACTAGATGCGGCAGCGGCCAAGTCCGCTGAGGCGCTGGCATGATCCGCAGGCTAGGCGCCGCCACTGCAGTAGTGGCGGCGCTCGCCCTCGCCGCGTGTTCGTCGGCGCCGAGCCCGGCTGGTTCGAGTATGCCGTCGGTTGTCGACTCGTCGGCACCGGTGACGATCACGGTGTGGCATGGTCAGACTGAAGATGCGGCGAAGGCAATGGAGACTCTCGCTGCAGAGTTCACGACCACGCATCCGAACATCACCGTGAAGGTCGAGCCGGGGGCGCCCACGACGGACGAGCTCAAGCAGAAGATCGCAGCAGGCTTCGTTGCTGATAACTACCCCGATATGGCTTATGCCTATGGCAGTTGGGCGGGTGTATTGGCCCAGAGTGGCAAGGTGCTTGACCTAACTGAGTGGGTCAAGGAGCCGGCGGTCGGCTGGGACGGCTTGCCCGCAGCCTCACGTGCCACAGCCACTGTCAACGGCAAGGTCTTCGCCATCCCGGCGATCGTCGGCAATCTCGCGGTGATTTACAACAAGGATCTCTTCGATGCGGCTGGGATCGCTTACCCGAATCCGGATTGGTCGTGGAACGACTTTCGAGCCACTGCACTCAAGCTGACGAATTCTGACAAGAAGATCTTTGGCACTGCCTACTCGGTGTCGGGCAATGAGGACACCACGTGGCACCTGTGGCCGTTGCTGTGGCAGAACGGTGGCGAGATCCTTTCGGCTGACCAGAAGTCGGCGGCATTCAACTCCGACGCGGGCGTGAAGTCGCTGGAGTTCCTGCGCGCCATGGCAATTGACGATAGGTCCATGTACCTCGACCAGACCGGCGAGAAGTACGGCGCGCTGTTCCTCGATGGCCGCATCGGGATGCAGATCAGCGGGCCGTGGAACCTGTACGACCTGCAGCAGCGCAAGGCTCACTACGGTGTCGTCCAACTTCCTGGCACCAATGGTGATCATCAGACGATTTCCGGCACCGACATCTGGGCCCTGTTCGATCACGGGGATGCCAACCGCGCACGCGCGACTTTTGACTTCGCGACCTGGCTTACCCAGCCGGAGCAGGATGCGAGATGGAACATCGCTCTGGGCAACCTGCCGCTTCGCGAGTCGGAGAAGGGCACTGCCGCGTTCGCTCAGTTCATCAAGGACTATCCAGGAGGCGACGTCTTCGTCGACAATCTGGCCAACGCCAAGCAGCCGCGGCCAACCGTTGCGGGGTATGACGAGATGTCGCAGCAGGTCGGCACTGCGATTTCCGAAGTGCTACAAGGCAAGGGCACGGCTAAGGAAGCGTTGGACAGGGCCGCCGCCGCATCGGCAGATGCCCTGGCGAGCTGAACGAGAGTCGAGCTGAACGAGAGTCGAGCTGAACGAGCAAAGGCAGGATCTGCACCGTGACGATCGAGATTGGTACCGCCTCAGCCTTCCGGCCGGTGGCAACTGACGATGCCACGCGTCGTCGTCAGGTTCGCGGGGCGCGGCTGCGGCGTGATGTTGTTGGCTGGTCGTTCGTAGGCGTTTCGACTTTCGTAGTGATCGGCCTGTCGATCTTCCCGGCGGGCTGGGCGTTCTTTATCTCGCGTAAGAAGTGGAATCTGCTGAGCCCACCCAAAGACATCGGGTGGAAGAACTACCAGACGATGATGAACGACCCCGATGTGTGGAACGCAGTGCGTAACACGTTGTTTTTCACCGCCGTATTCGTGCCAATCTCGATTCTGCTGGGCATGTTGATCGCGAATGCGCTCAATCAGCGCATCCGATTCGTCGGCTTCTATCGCACCGCGATTTTCATTCCGTTCGTCGCATCGGCAGCAGCTACCGGCATCTTGGCCGGCTTCGTGTTCGAGCCGAACTACGGCTCGGCCAACGACATCCTGCGTCGACTCGGGATTCCCCCACAGCCGTTCCTGGAGTCGCCAACTCAGGCGATGCTGGTGATCGTGCTCATTGCCCTCTGGGGTCAGGTCGGCTTTACCGTGGTCGTGTATTTGGCCGCGATGCAAGACATTCCGCAGGATGTCGTCGAAGCCGCGATCGTTGATGGTGCTAACCGTCGACAGATATTTCGCTACGTAACCATCCCTGCTCTCGCACCGGTCACTGTGTTCACCGCCATCTGGCAAACCATCACGGCGCTGCAGCTGTTCGACTTGGTCTATACGACTACGCGCGGTGGGCCGCTCAACAGCACGGCCACGCTCGTCTACTACGTCTACAAGGTGGCTTTCCAGGAATCGCGATTCGGTTATGGAGCCGCGGTGTCATACGGCCTGTTCGCAATCACGATGCTCGTCACGCTGTTCATGGTGTGGTACTCGCGACGCACGAAGATCCAGGCGTTCTGATGTCGCTGCTGCGCACGGTCGAGATCAAGGAGTCGGCACCCGTCGCTCGCAAGCGACGGGGCTTTCTGCCGTTCTCGGGATGGCATCTGCTGCTGATGCCCACGGCGTTGCTTTTCGCTTTGCCACTGGTGCAGATGATCCTGACCTCGTTCATGACCGACGCTGAGATCAACAGCTTCCCGCCGCACTTCATCCCGACATCGATCAATCTCAGTGGCTACCAAGGATTTCTGACCGAAAGCCTCGCGCCGCGATGGCTGCTCAACACTGTGATCGTTGCGACGATATCGGTGACCTCGCACTTGATTCTGTGTTCGGTCGCGGGATACGGCTACGCGCGGCTGAAGTTCCGCGGACGCAATTTCGGGTTCTTCGCGATCGTGGCCACCATCATGATCCCGACTCAACTGCTGATGATTCCCACGTACGTGATGTTCTCCAAAATCGGCGTTGTCGACACTCTCGCTGCGGCCTTTATCCCTTGGCTGACAAGCGCTTTCGGGATCTTCCTGATGCGCCAGTTCTTCCTATCGCTGCCGAAGGAGTTGGAGGAAGCCGGACACATTGATGGTCTTTCCACCTTCGGAGTGTTCCGGCGCATCGTGCTGCCGTTGGCCAAGCCGGCGTTGGCAACACTGGCGGTGTTTACCCTGCTCAACTCGTGGAACGACCTGATCTGGCCGCTCACCGCGATCAGCAATCAGGACAACTTCACGATTCAGGTAGGGCTGACGACCTTCCAAGGAATGCGACGCACACAGTGGTCAGTGCTGATGGCCGGAAACGTGGTGGCGACCTTGCCGCTGATCGTTGGATTCCTCATGGCGCAGAAGCAGTTTGTGGCCACGATGACCTTCAGCGGCCTTAAGGGCTGACGGCCACCACGATGTCGGCAGCCCAGCTGCGGGCTTGCTCGGGGTCGAGGACACCGGCGCCAGGGATTTGGGCATTTGCTGCTGCAGTGCCAGCGGCGAGTGCCAGGGCGCCCGCGATGTCGTCGCCTGATTCGACTAGCCCGGTGATCAGGCCAGCCAAGAATGCATCACCGCTGCCTACCGGGAACGCACCCGTCTGGGCGGCGCCCACATGCCAGACAGGACCTCCGGCAACCGCCCATGCGCCAGCTGTGCCCGCGGTGACAACAGTGAGCCACCCTTGGCGGTCATGCAGTGCGGTTGCTGCCATGTGCGGGGTCGGATCGACGCTGAGCCCGAGCACTGCCGCGGCTTCGTGGACGTTGACCTTCACGATGTCGGGCTGGTGCTCAAGGGCAAGGGATAGGGCGGGGCCATGTGTATCGATCGCGATGCGGGCTCCGTAGGAATGTGCCAGGGAGGTGAGCCGGGCGACAGCGTCGATCGGCGCTCCCGACGGCATCGATCCTGAGATCGTGAGCCAGGACGCATCGAGTGCGAGTTCGATACCGATGCTCGTTTCCAGCGCTTGCCATTCGTCGAGCGTGACTGCGGCGGCTAATTCGTAGAACTCGGTCAACGTGCTGGTGCTCATCGATGCGATCGACGTGCAGGTGCGAGTGTCGCTCGTTCCTTCAATCACCCGGGCGTTGATGCCATCGGCCCGCAGTAAGTGTTCGACGTGCGCACCGGTCGGCCCGCCGAGAATCGCGGCGGCAACCACGTCAGCGCCGAGGGCCCGCGCCGATCGTGCGACGTTGAATCCCTTGCCGCCGGCAACCGACACCGCATCGTGGGGACGGTGGATGTGACCGGCTACCACGGCATCGACCAGCAGGGTGCGATCGAGCGCCGGGCTCGGCGCAACGCAGATGATGATCGCGATCCCCTTTGAGCAAGTTGCTTCATGACAAGTCGTGCAGATCGACGGAGAACGACACCGCGGTGTAGGACTCGACACTACTGCGGAGGCCGGTCGATCCGGTAGGTACGACGAGCAGGTCGGGGCCGGGTGTGCCTTGGGGTCAGTACCTGAAAGGGTGACCCCATGACAGCGCAGTCGTATGGAGTTCGGTCGTCGGTCGCCACGTTGAAGCGGGTGGCTGTGCGTCGCCCGCTAGTGGGTGATGGTGGCTCAGCGGTGATCGCTGAATACGAGGACGCACATTGGCAAACGCCTGATCTTCCTCGACTTGTTTCGCAGCACGCGGCGTTCGTTGCGACCTTGCGAGCGTTGGGCAGTGAGGTGCACGAGTTCGAGCCGGTGGCCGGACTCCCTGACGCGGTGTTCGTGTACGACCCGGTTTTCGTTGCGCCGTCGGGATCGATCGGTTTTCAGGCAGCGAAGCCAGCTCGTCGAGGTGAGGCAGCGCATCTACTCGCGGATCTGGAGTCAGTGGGTGTGCCCACGATCGGTCGGTTGCAGGGCGAGGCCACGGCCGACGCCGGCGACATGTACTGGCTCGATGACCACACGGTCGCCATCGGCCGCAGCTATCGCACGAACGAGGCAGCAGTAAGCCAGATGCGCGGGATCTTGGCTAGTGACGGGGTCGGTGTCGAAGTTTTTGACGTGCCGCACGATCAAGGCCCTGAGTATTGCTTGCACCTGATGTCGCTGATCTCGATGGTGCGTGAGGATCTTGCTGTCGTCTATGAGCGGTTGTCACCGGTGGCGATGCTGCAGGCGCTGTCTCGTCGCGGTATTTCGTGGATCAACGTCGATGACGATGAGTACCTAACGCTTGGCTGCAATGTGTTGGCGGTGGCACCTGGCGTGGTCGTGATCGGTGATCGCAATGTGCGAACTGCCGATGCGCTTCGCGAGCGCGGTGTTGACGTGCACACATTCGTGTCAGCGGAGAGCGACAAGGGCGAGGGCGGCCCAACCTGCATGACTCGTCCGATCTTGCGCGGCTGATAACTGCTTGCGTGGCCTAGATCTGGTCGTCATCTGCAGAGTGCTTGCCGCGGTGGATGAACCAGCCGACCACTACCCCACTGCCGTTTGCTGCCCAGTGCAGAGCGGACGGTGGAAGCAAACTGCCCGACACCAATCGCAGTAGCGCGAACACTGCCCCGGATCCGCCGGTGAAGATCACGGTGGAGATGACAGTTGGCCACGGCGAGCCCGAGGTCAGGGTGTGGCTGTCGTGCATTTCCAGCGATGGCGCGATGTGCCAAAGCCCAAAGAGCAGTGAGGTAATCACCACCGCCCAGACTGTTCCGTAGAGCCCAGTGACGAGTGCGAGCAGCACTCCCCTGAAAGCAAATTCCTCAACGAGCACAGTGCCAAATGGAATGTCGAAGAGCGCTCGTCTGGCTGCGATCAGACCCGTGGTGTCGCTGATGCGGACGTCACCGAAAAGGTGGCGGGTGCGACGTGAGCCACCCGCGACGGCGATCCCTGCGCCGACCACGATCACGATGACGAGTGACCACACGAATCCGACGAGCCAGGTGCGGTGACCGAGACCTAGGTCGGTGAAGTTGAGGCCGTGCCGCCAGGCAATCAGAGCCAGGCCCCCGGTAGTGGCAAGTGCGGAACTGACGTAACGCATGCCGTGCACGCCAAGAGTGAGCGCCTGAAAACCCATCATTGCCAGGACAACACCGACGATTGCGCCGATACCACCACCAACTGCCGATCCGATGATGACTCCGAGGACCAGCGCGACCATGCCCGCGGCGCGGCTCAGCACGTGCATGGTCGCTCCTCCCGAACGGCTCAACTCGCGAGTGAGACGAGAGTTGCTTGCCTCCATCATCGCGCCCACTTCGGCACTGGTGTTACCGGGCGCAGGAATTTGGTGCCGGGTGATCAGGCCGTGGCTAGAGTTCTCACAGCGAACGCGCAGTGACTAGGGATGGAACCTCATGCAGGAGATTGTTGGTCGCGGGTCGCAAGTGGCCCTTGGTGTTGCGGCAGCTGCCACGCCGGGCACCTTCGCTGCGTCGCTGTCCAAGCGCAGCCCGCTGGACCAAGGGTTGATCACCGGGCTCGCGGTGGGCTCGCACTTCTTGCTCACAGTTATCACTCAGGACGCCCTGGACTTTGGCGGCGCGGTGCTGGCGCCTTCGCTGCCCCTGCCAAAGTCGTGGAGTGAAAAGGATCGCGAGGCGGCCACCACCTTGTTCCTTGATGTGGCCGCAATCCCGATCGGGTTCGGGTTGGTGAAGTTGATCCCGTTCCGCGATGAGGAGTCGATGGCTCGGGCCATCGTGCGTCATATGGCTTGGCGGCTGGCGATTACCGGTACCGGCGCGACGATTTTGAGTGCGGCCACGGCCGGAAGCGTTGGCCTGGATTCGGCGTTGGGTGCGAATGGTCGTATCGCCCAACTTCCACTTGCCGTGCCGATGGGCCTGGCGACTGCAGCGGTGGTCGAGAAGGCACGCCAGCGCGAGCAGCCACCCGAGCAGGAATCCGATCCAGCACACACCAGTCCCCTTCTTGGCATTGCGGCGGCTGGCGGTGTCGTGGGCGCATTGGGGCTTATCGCGATCGGAGAACGTTGGGCAGCGCACCGCTTGGGCGGTTACGCGGGCCGTAAGCTTCCGGGCTCGGAAGACAGTTGGGAACGGATAACCCACCTGGCAGCGCTGGGCGCACTCGTGCTTGGTACGCATGAGATTTGGAGCCGGGCGATGACGGGCATCGATGCCGGTTCATCGTCATACGAAGACGGCATGGACGATAAGGCTGCGGGTCTATGGACCAATCCCATGGTGAGCGGCGACCCAGCGAGCTTGGTGTCGTGGCAGTCGATGGGGCGCGAGGGACGTCGGCATGCGGCGTCGTTCGTTCGCGTCGAGAAACTCCACGACAAGCCGAACGAGTTCGCGGGTAAGAAGCGACCCGAACTGTCGATCAAGACGGTGATGCAAGAGCAGGCGCGAGCTGTGCCGATTCAGGTGTTCGTTGGCCTCGATACGGCGCCGACACCGACTGAGCGAGTAGAGATTGCGCTCGCTGAGATGGATCGCACCGATGCGTGGTCGCGGTCGATGCTGATGCTGTGCTCGCCGACTGGCTCGGGGTATGTGAACTACGTCGCGACCGCATGTGCGCAGTACATGACCAGGGGCGACATGGCGTCGGTGACGTTGCAGTACTCGAAGCGCCCGTCGCCGTTGTCGTTGGGCAAGGTCGCTGATGCGCGCGAGCAGAACCGGTTGCTGTGGCTGCGCATCTTTGAACGTCTGCGTGCGATGGACCCAGACAGTCGGCCCAAGGTCGTGCTGTTCGGTGAATCGCTTGGTGCACTCACGAGTCAGAACGTCCTGATCGATTGGGGCACGTTGGGTCCGCAGGCTCTGGGTATCGATCGAGCCCTATGGATCGGTACTCCGCAGGGAAGCGAGTGGATGCATCAGGTGACTGGCCATGACCGGCCCGATGTCGATAAGAATCTGATCGCCGTCGTGAACGACTTCGAGCAGTTCACCGCTCTGCCCGATGCTCACCGCGAGCAAGTGAAGTACGTGCTACTTAGCCACGACAACGACGGGGTTACCAAGTTCGGCCCAGACTTGCTCGTGAAGCGCCCAGGTTGGCTTGGCCCGAGCCGCCCAGAGATGCAGGAGGTGCCTGATGCCTCACCTCGGGGGATCTTGCCGTCGATGCGCTGGCGTCCGGTCACGTCATTCTTCCAATTGCTGATCGACATGAAGAACGCTCAGTTGCCAGGTGAGTATCGGGCGTGGGCGCACGACTATCGCAAGGATCTGCCTGACTTCATTCGATCGGTGTACCAACTCGATGTGAGCGACGAGCAGCTCGAGCGCATCAAGGCGGCGGTCGAGGAGCGCGAGAAGTTCCGCGAGCAGATCTTCAGCTAGTAATCCGGATGGCGCCTGGTTGCCAGTGCGGGCCCGTCTGGGCTCGCGTTCTGCTCGCGGGCCAAGGTCGGGTAATCTAAGCGGGCTGCACTCCTTGGAGAGCAGCGTGGAGGCGTCGCCTAGCCCGGTCTATGGCGCCCGCCTGCTAAGCGGGTTTGGGTCACAAGCCCATCGCGAGTTCAAATCTCGCCGCCTCCGCCATGACTGTGGGCGTCCCCTTGGGGGCGCCCATAGTCATGTGTTGGGCCGCTTGAGATTTGGGAGGAGGATGCGCAGCATCTGA
>CAIXFH010000203.1 GCA_903918645.1 uncultured Actinomycetes bacterium
CACGCCTCGTTCGAAGACCGGCCTGAGCTTTAGGGGGAGCATGTAGTTCGCGGGCTGAAGGATCGTGAACTCGAGCCCGGAGGACAGCAGGTGCTCTTCGATGTCGCGCTTGATCTCGTGCTGGACCAGGTCGGTGGTAATCGCGTGCAGCACAGAGCTGAACACGAAGTGCCGCACGCCTGCCGCGCAGGCGGCATCCACGACAGCCATGCCGATCGCCCGCTCGTGGGGGTGGATGGTCGGGCCGACGTGGTAGATCCTCTCCGCACCAGCGACGGCGCGGGTCACCACCGCGGGGTCGCTGAGGTCCCCGACGATCACCTCGTGAACACCTCGGGAGCGCAGCATCTCGCCTGATGCGTCGGACTGGACGCAGGCCCGAACGTGATGACCGGCAGCCAGCAGCAGAGGGACCAGGTGCTTGCCCTGGTTGCCCGCTGCGGCGGTCACGAGGATCACGCGGCTCCGTCCTTCGCCCGCGCAGCGGCTCGATGTCTAACGGACGCGTTCGCCACCGATCCACACTCCTCGGATGTCGCGGGTGGCGGCGATATCGCGCGTTGGGTCGGCACCGACCAGGACCAGGTCGGCTCGGTGTCCCACCTCGACGACGCCGCGGTCCTCGAGCCCGAACACGGTCGCGGTGGCACCGGTGGCGGCCCAGAGGGCCTCGGCCGGGCTGAGGCCTGCGGCGACGAGGAGCGCGAGCTCGTCGTGCAGCGAGCTGCCGAACACGGGACGGGCCGGTACCAGGGGTTCGGTGTTGGCGTCGGTGCCGGCCAGCACTGTCAGCCCGCGGTCGTGGAAGGTGCGGACCAGCTGTTGGGCGTGGGTGTAGTCGAGTCGGGGCGCGATGCGTACGGCCATGAGCACGCGGAACATCAGCTTGCTGGTGATCGAGGTGGCCGCCTCGCCCATCATCGTGAGGGTGGGTACCAGCACGACCTGGCGCTCGGCGAGGTGCGCCATGCGCTCTGGTGAGGGTTGCGCGTCCAGTGGTGTGTGGGTGATGACGTCGACGCCGGCGTCGTCGGCGAGGTCGAGCGCCGCTGCCGTGACGACGTGCGCGATGACGATCTTGCCGGCTGCATGTCCCTCGCGGACGAGGGCGGCGAGGATCGCCGGGGGCAGCGCTTTGGTTCCGGGAACCTTCGGGTCCTCGACGATGATCTTGATGAAGTCCGAGCCGCCCTCGATGCGGTCCCGCACGAATCGGGCCGCGTCGTCGGGGCTCACGATCTCGCTCGTCGTGGGGAAGCCCATCTTGTGGGTGTGCATGCCACCCGGCGCCGTCGCCGGGAGGCCTGCGCCGAGCACCGCGGGCAGCGCGGTCCCGGTGCTGGCTCGCAGGTCCTGGGGAGCGCGCTCGCCCATGTCGAGGACGGTGGTGACCCCCCACTGGGCGAGCTGCGCCAGGGCGTCGGGTCCGTCGAGGTGCACGTGAGCGTCGATGAGGCCGGGGAGCAGTACGCCTCCCGCTGCATCGATGACGGCTGCCTCCGCCGGGATGTCCGTCCCGGGCGCGGCGATCCTGCCGTCGACGATGAGGACGTCTTGTTCTTCCGTGACAGCGTCGCGTTTGAGGACTCGTGCGCGCCGGATCACCGTGGAGTCAGTGGCCATCTGGGGTCTCCTTCGGTGGGGGCGTGGAGTGTGCGACTGGCGAGGTTTGGCCCCGCGATGCATCGAGAATCGATGCGGCGTCAGCGCTGTGCGGTCCAGCCCAGGCGACGTACTGGTCCGGTCTGACCAGGACGAGGTCAACGTCGAGGCGGGTGAGCAGGTCTCGGCCTCGGAGGCCGAGTACCGTGAACGGCACGCCGCACGCCTGCGCGCTCTGCACCCAGGGCGCTGCCCGGTCATCGTCACCCCGGAGGACCAGGAGGGTGAATCCTCGTCCGAGGTCATCGAACAGTGAGTGGTCCGGGGCCAGCCATGCGTGCGCGAGGCGGTATCCCGCGAGGCCGTGGGCGTCACCCCGGCTGATGATGGGGGAGTGGTAGCCGACGTCGAGGACGAGGTCGAGGGCGTGGAACTCGGCGTGCTTGGTCTCCTGGATGCGGGTGTGAGCTCGCCGGCGGACGTCATCGCCGTCGGTTCCTTCGGCGTCGAGGAGTGGATCGGTGAGCTCGGTCGACAGGACGCTCATGTTCGCCGTGGCTTCGCGGATCACCCGGTCCTGCACTGGTCTGCGTTCCAGCTCGTAGCTCTCGAGCAGGCCCGGGCCGCCCCAGCCCTGCAGCACCGCCGCCAGTTTCCACCCGAGGTCGACGGCGTCGCCGACTCCGGTGTTGAGGCCGTGCCCTCCGAACGGCGGGTTGAGGTGAGCGGCGTCGCCGGCCAGGAACACCCGGTTCACGCGTGCACGGTCGACGAGCTGCATCCGGGCGGTCCACGGATCGGTCGAGATGATCTCGACGGGCAGCTGTGCGCCGATGGCCGCGTGGATCAGCTCCGCCCCGCGAGCTCGTCCGTCGGCCTCCTCGACCCCGAACAGGATGATCCACCAGCTGCCCTCGAGGTCGAGGGGACCCATGAGCGCCGGCGCGGTGCCGTTGACGACCCAGTACTGCACCGCAGGTGCGAACCGAGTTCGCTCGGAGAGCTCCGGGCACCGGAAGACCATGCCGAAGTTGGGGCGCAACGCCTGTCCGCCCACATAGGCGGCGCCGATCTGCTCACGCACGACACTGCGCGGACCGTCGCAGCCCACGACATAGTCGGCCGAGATGGTCGCGGTTGCACCACCCGGGCCCGCGACGTCGATCCGGACGCGATCGGAGTCCTGTTGCACTCCTACGACTGAGGCGCCGGTGACGAGCGTGCAGGCCGCGAGCCCACGCACGGTGTCGCGTAGGAGTTCCTCCAGCAGGTACTGGGGTGCCTGCTGGCCGACCTCAGGGAAGCGATCACCGTCGGGCACCAGGCCGAGCACACCGTGGAACCGGGACAGCTCGTGCCCGACCATCGAGGTGCAGAAGGCCACGTCGTTCGACCAGGACACGGGGATCGGTGAGACGTCGCGGAAGGCGTCCGCAATCCCCCACCTGCGCAGGTGCTCCATAGTGCGCACGTTGACCGTCTTGCACCGCGGACGAAGGTGGGAGACCTGCGCCCGCGATTCGATCACCACGCAGCTGATGCCGCGTCGGCCCAACTCGACCGCAGCCGCGAGGCCGACGGGACCACCGCCTGCGATGACGACCTGGACGTGCTCGGGCAGGGCAGCGAAGCCCGCACCTTCCGTTGCGAGGTCGCCGCTGCTCATTCGGTACCCGTCACTCCATCGCTCGGCCTGGGGCTGGTCCTACTCAAGGGCGTGCGCCCAGGGCGGGTCAGCTCGGGCCGGCGACCTCGAGGGCGAACGCGAGCTGACGGAGCTGGACGACGACGCCGAGCAGGTGGTGGTCGATCGAGTGACCCACGCCGGCCACGATCGACGACTCGACCGGGACACCTGCAGCGAACGCGGCGACGAACGCGTCGCGTGCTTCAGGTGAGGTGTCCCAGAGTGCGTCGAACTCGGCGAGACCGTGATGGACGGGCACCGCCACCTCGGGCGCGACGACAGCGAGCCGCTCGCGAGCCCACTGCGGTGCACGAACGAGCTCCACGAACGGGGTCGGCGCATAGGAGGCCCGGGCCCGGACCGCCGCGTCCTCGGAGAAGGTGCCTGCCGGTCCGAACATGACGCCTTCGCGATCCGGCACCGGCAGGTCGATGACACCCTCGAACGGCAGCGAGCCCAGGGTCTCAGCCGCTCCGCCGGCAGGGATGCGTGCGCCCATCCCGGTGACCGCGACGCCGACCAGGGGCCAGTTGGGGTGACGGGCCGCGAGCTCGAGGCTGATCATCCCGCCGATGGAGTGGCCCACCAGGACGACCGAGGACGCGTCGATGCCCTGCAGCATCTCGCCCACTGCCGCATCGAGGAGCTCGGCCTGTCGGGCGAAGGTGTTCTCGTCCTCGGGCAGCAGGTCGCTGCCGCCGTAGCCGGGGCGGTCGAGGACCAGCATGGAGAATCCGTTGCGGTTCGCGACATCGACGTAGGAGCCCGCCGCCGAGCCGGCAATGCGGTAGTACTCGCCGCTGTAGGTGCCACCGTGCAGCGCGACGAGCAGCGGGGCACCGGCCAGCGGCTGCGCCGCCGCGTGCAAGGCTGCGGTGATTCTGACTCCGTCGACCGTGACATCCAGCGCGCTCATGGGTCCTCCTCGGGATGGTGCGGCACAAGCCTGTGACACGGGTGTTATAACATATAACGTTGAGCAGGGTCAACGGTTGCCAGACGGTATGTTTCGCCTCGCCCGGTGACGGCAGATCGCTGGCCCGTCGATGCCCGTTCGTTGTTCCAGCGCGAGGGAGATGAACCATGGAGCCGGTCGCCACGGGAGTTCGGCCCGTTGATGCGAGCTCGATCGCGGACCGGGTCACCGAAGAGCTGCGACGGGCGATCCTGTCGGGTTCGTTGGCGCCGGGGGAGACGTTCTCGCTGCGTCAGGTCGCTGGCATGCTCGAGGTGAGCTTCATCCCGGTACGCGAGGCCCTGCGCAACCTCGAGGGCGAAGGCCTCGTGGTCACCCGGCCTGGCCGCAGTGCCATGGTCGCGCCGCTCGACCTCGACGACCTCCACGCCATCTACCGCCTGCGCCGCCAGCTCGAACCGGAGATGGCCCGACGCGCCTGCCGGCTCATCACCGATGAGGACCTCGACCGGTTGGAGAGCGATGCTTCGCTGTTCGGTGACGAGTCGCTGGGGATGGACGCGATCTACGACAACCACATCGCCTTCCACCTCGCGCTGCTCGCCCCGGCCACGAGCAGCTGGGACATCCGCATCCTGACGACACTGTGGCGCGCGGCCGAACGCTACGTCCGCATCGGGTTCGGTGCGTTCGACCCCGACCCGCAGGAGCATCACCGGCGAGCGGACGCCCACCACACGCTGCTGGAAGGGTTCCGCAGCCGCGACCCCAAGCGTGCATCGGCCGCCGTGCTCGAGCACCTCACGCGCAACGAGGAGATCGCCAAGCAGGGACTCAGCAGCCGAGGAGCCGAGCGGTCCGAGCGCGCGACCGCGACCTGAGTCCGTCGCCGCGCAGCCCTTCGTGCGGGTTCGCAGCGCTGGCGTCGACGCGTCAGACACGAGTCGCGCTGTCGACGGCCACGAACCGGTGTCGCATCTCGCCCAGCCCCTCGATCCGCGTGCGCAGCTCCTGACCGGCGCGTGCGAACCGCGGAGGCGTGCGGCCCATCCCCACCCCGGAAGGAGTGCCGGTGAAGATCAAGTCTCCGCCACGCAGCTGCAGGACGTGTGAGAGGCGCGAGACGAGCTCGGCGACCGGAAAGATCAGCTCGCTGGTGCGGCTGTCCTGCATGACCTCCCCATCCAGGCTGGACCCGATGGCGAGATCATCAGGATCATCGAGCTCGTCCACGGTCACCACGGCCGGACCGGTAGGGCCGAAGGACTCGAAGGACTTGGCCAACCCGAACTGAGGTGCCGGCCCCGAGGTCTGCAGAACCCGCTCGGAGATGTCCTGACCGATGGTGAAACCGGCAACATGGGACCAGGCGTCCGCCACCGAGATCCCGCGCCCGGAACGGCCGATGACGACGACCAGTTCCGCCTCCCAGTCGACATTGCCCGGCACGAGGGGAATGTCGCCGACCGGCCCTGTCAGGCAGGACGCGAACTTGCTGAACACCGCAGGCGCGTCGGGAATGGCGAGGTTCGACTCGATCGCGTGCTCGCGGTAGTTCAGGCCGATCGCGATGACCTGCGACGGCGCCGGGACCGGCGGACCGAGCTGGGCCGCATCGAATGGGACCGCCTGGGCGAAGTCGGCACCGCGTGCCCACTCCGCGAAGGACTCCCACGACACGTAGGCAGTCTGCGGATCGGGACCGAAGGCACCGCTGCTCGTGGTGGCGACGTCCAGCGCGCGATCACCGTCGAGCAGGACCAACCGTCCGTTCAGGTTCGCTACCCGCATGTGAGGCCTTCCTCGGTTGGTGGCGGCAGGACCCAAGGTCAGACCGTCGTCGATCGGGATCGGATCTACGCGCTGCCATAGGCCGCGCGCATCGCCGGCACGAGCGCGAACGCGGCGTCGGGATCGGCCAGCTCACCGCGCAAGCGCAGGATGTCTCCGCCGCGCCGTTCCACCGGCACATCGGCACCACGGGGTGCGATGAGCACGTGGAAGTGCGGGTAGTTCTCGCCGAAGACCATGAGGTACGTCGCGGGTGCATCCATCACCGTCGAGACTGCCGCGACCAGGTCGCGTGCCCGGAAGCCGAACGAGGCCAGCTCCTCGTCAGTGAGCGCAGTGATCCGCTCAGCGTGTCGCCGCGCCCGCAGGATCACCCATCCGGGCACCTCATACCCGGCGACGACTTCTGCCGCCCAGTGCTCGTCGCGGAAGATCACCGCCTCGGAAGGGCCGCCCTCAGTGGCGCAGATCGCACAGGCGGCCTCGTCGCTCATCACGACAGGCCGAGCAGCACCGTCAGCGCGGGGGGTAGGTCACTCGTCGACAGCGCCCAGGCACGGTCCGAGAGCTCCTCGGTGCTGGCCCCGGCCCGACGAGCCGCGAGCAGGGCGTCGGGGTCGAACGCCGGGCCGACCGAGTCGGCGGCGTACTCCGGACCGTGCATGTAGGCGGTCGCGTCGTCGGGCGCGGCGAAGCGGTCGATCTGCATCTCGACGAAGTTCCCGTCTGGGTCCTGGTAGTACATCGAGGTCGTGACCCCGTGCGCCACGCAGACCGCCGGCCGGATCCCCTTGTCGCGCAGCTCCTCGAACCGGTCGAGCAGGTCGTCGATGCTCGGGAACGTGAAGGCGACGTGGTGCGCCGCGGCGGTGTTGGGCGTCTTGACCTGATCGATCGGTACCGGCGGGTGGAGCAGCGCGACGCGGTGGTGCTCGTCGTCGTAGGTCATGAACGTGAGTGCCTCGTCCTCGTACACGACATGCGCATCGAGCAGGTCGCAGTACCAGTCGCGCATCTGCGTGGGCTGCCCCGTGCGGAACACGACGTGGGCGAACTTGGGTGAAGCAGACATCCGGGGTCCTCCATCTGACACGTCGAGCATGTCGCGCCGTGGGTGAGTGCGGCTCGTGTGGCGAGAAACTACTCTGACATATGTGATAACACCAGGTCCCGGGGCGGGCACCTGGTTCAGGCGAGATCGAGCCCCGCGCGCACGATCGAGTCGGTGTCCAGCCCGTGCAGCCGGTACACCTCTGCGAGGTCACCGGACTGCCCGAACTGGGTGACGCCCAGGTGCCGGGACGGAACCTGGTGGATCCCGGCCAGGAACGCGAGGGTGTGCGGGTGGCCGTCGAGCACCGTCACCACGGGCGCCCGACGGTCGGCCGGGAAGGCAGAGTCCAGGATCCAGCTGGATCTGTCGTTCCTGCCCGATCGGCTCAGGACCGCGTCGAAGAGCTGCCCCGGGCTCGTGATGCACACGACGTCGACCGCGGTGCCCAGCGTCTCGAGGCGCTCTGCCGCTTCGATGGCCTCGGTCACGACCGCGCCCATCGCGGCAATCGTGAGCGACGGCGGGCGTGAGCTACGCCGCAGGACATAGGCCCCGGCAACCACCTGGGCGCGCCGGTGCTCGCGAGCAGCCGGGTCCTGCGGCACTGAGGCCAGGGATTGGTCGACCGATCGGGTCGAGAGACGTAGGTAGCCCGACGATCCGCCCGGCTTGCCGAGCTGTGCCAGTAGCGACAGCAGCGCCCACTCGGTGTCGAGCGCGAACGCCGGTTCGTAGGTGATGCAGCCCGGTTGCTCGAGCCCAACGGACGGCGTCGTGATCGATTGATGCGCGCCGCCCTCGGCCGCGAGCGTCACCCCCGACGGCGTCCCCACCAGGATCGACTGGCCACCGGCATAGATGCCGAACGACCACGGCTCGAGCGCCCGTTCGACGAACGGGTCGTAGAGCACACCGATGGGCAGCAGGGGCTCGCCCCACCGGCTCCACGTCGCGCCGAGCTCACCGAGAAGGCCGACCAGGTTCCCCTCCGCGATGCCGAGCTCGATGTGCTGACCGCTCGGCTTCTCCCGCCAGTGCAGCAGCGTGTCGGGATCATCCTCGAACCAGTCCTGCTGCTCCCGGCTGGACCACACACCGACCTTGTTCACCCAGCCGGCGAGGTTCGTCGACGACGCCACGTCCGGGCACAGCGTCACGATGCGCCGCGCCGCCTCGGGAGCCTGGCGCGTGAGGTCGAGCAGCGCGCGGCCCAAGGCTGCCTGCGTGGTGGCCCGACCGGTCGGAGTCCGGCCCAGGTCTGGCGGAACGATTGTCGTCGGGCTGTCGGGGATCGTGTCGCGGTGCAACCTCGACGCCACCTCCGCACACAGAACACCGGGTGCGGAGTCGGGCTCGAAGGTGCGCCATGGATCGTCGATGCTGACGCCGACGCGTTCGGCCAGGGCCTGAAGCTGCGTCTCGGTGAGCAGCGACGAGTGGTTCTGAGGATGACCCTCGGAGGCGAGTCCGTGTCCTTTGACCGTGTAGGCGAAGACGACTGTGGGGCGCGCGTCGTCGATCTCGTCGAACGCCTCCATCAGCGCCGACATGTCGTGTCCACCGAGGTTGCGCACAGCGGCGAGCAACGTCGAGTCGTCGATGTCGGCGATCAGCGCCGCGACGCGTGACGCGTCAGGGTCGGTGCCCGGCAGGCGAAGCCGCAGCGTGTCGGCGTCGCAGCGGAGCAGTCGCTGGTACTCGGGGTTGCTCATCGAGTCGATGCGCTGCCGCAGTGCGGCTCCTCCCGGTCGCTCGAACAGCCCGGTCAGCAGTCGTCCGTACTTGACTGTCAGAACCTGCCACCCGACCGCCTCGAACATGCCCTGAAGGCGCTTCGCGTCGTTCGCCGGAACGACACGGTCCAACGATTGCCGGTTGAGATCCACGATCCACACCAGCTCTCCCAGCCCCGACACCATCGGGTCCATGAGCGCTTCCCAGACGGCACCCTCATCGAGCTCCGCGTCCCCCACCAGGGAGTACTGCCTTCCAGTGCCGGCAGTGCCGCCCTTGGACTCGACGTACCGTCGCGCGATCGCACCCCAGACCGGCGCCGTGGCGCCGATGCCGACAGAACCGGTCGAGTAGTCGACAGGATCCGGATCCTTGGAACGGCTCGGGTAGCTCTGCAGCCCGCCGAACGAGCGGAGCTGGGTCAGGTACGTCTCGTCCAGCTCGCCCAGCAGGTAGTTGATCGCGTGCAGCACCGGTGACGCGTGCGGCTTCACCGAGACGCGGTCCTCGCGGCGAAGATGACGGAACCAGAGGGCCGTCATGATCGTGGCCATCGACGCTGAGGACGCCTGGTGACCACCGACCTTCATGCCCGAGACGTTGGGCCGGACCCGGTTCGCATGGTCGATCATCGCCGTGGACAGCCACAGAACCCGCTGCTCGATCTCCTTCAGGACCCCCGAAGCGATAGCGCTTCCTTCCGGGACGTCATCGACCCACGCCTGAGCCTCCATGTCAGTCCTGATGCTGTTATATCTAATAGCAGCACGGTCAACAAGGCGCAGGTCTACGTGCGAGAAGCCTCATAACCCAGAGGTCACAGGTTCAAATCCTGTCCCCGCTACTTTCGTGAATGGCCCGGTTCTCAGGACCGGGCCATTCACAATTCTTGTCCCCGCCGCGAAAGTTGATACGGCAAACAACTCAGGGTCTACCTTCGGGTAGGCCCTGAGTTGTTTCTCTAACCGTCAAAGGCGGCTGCTGCCGCAGCATCTTCTTCACGTAGGACTGCCTGCGCAGCCCTTAGTAGAGGCAGTGCGAGTAGGCCGCCAGAGCCATCGCCGACTGTCAGTTGAGATTGAACGATTGGCTCAAGCCGCAGCTTTTCGCATGCGAACGCGACCGATGGTTCGGTAGATCCGCAACCCAGCATGAACCACTCACGCGACTTGTAGGCGATGCGGGCGGCCACTAATGCGGCGGTCGTCGAAACTGCGCCGTCAAGAAGAACGGGCGTCCTGCGCGCGGCAGCGCCAAGAAGGAATCCCGCCATCGCAATCAGATCCGCGCCACCGACGGCAGACAGCATCCCCATCGTGTAACCCTTGAGGGGTCGTCCGCGGCGCATCGAATCGCGGATCGCTTCCGTCCTGCGCATCCACGTCGCATCGTCGATTCCGGTTCCTCGTCCAGCAACCGATGCAGCGTCGAGTTGTAAATAGAGGCCTGTCACTGCGGCCGCCACCGTCGAACCGCCCACACCAATGCTTCCGATGATGAGGAGGTCGGCGCCAGCGTCAACTTCGTCGTACGCCAGCTGCAGTCCGGTAGCGAAGGCGTCATCGACTTGCTCACGCGTCATGGCGTCTTCGCTTTCGATCGATCCGCTGCCAGGTTGGAGGCCCCATCTCGAGACCAGGCTCGAGGGTTGGTTCTCAAGACCTAACGTCTCGGCGGCTACGCCGACGTCGACAACGCGGACAGTTGCACCCGAGAGTCGAGCGAGTTCATTGACTAGTGATCGCCCCTGCGCGAGTGCGCGCAGACGTTCGACTGTGGCTTCTGGGTTGGCCCTGCCGATTCGAGCGGCGCTGGCGATCCCATGATCTGCGGCGAACACGATGACTCGGGCATTTGTGAATGGCTTGGGTGGACAAGACCCCTGGGTTGCGCTCAGCCATATCGACAGCTGCTCTAGATCACCGACGCTGCCGCGCTCTTGCCTGAGGGCCACGTGGCGTTGTTCGGCCTGTGCTCTCGCCGTGGTGTCCGTGCCGTCGATGCGTTCGACGAGTTCAAGCAGATCGACGGGTCCAGGCATCCCGTCAGTCTGACGTACGCTCTCTGTTGCGATCAAGGTGGCTATCCCAGCCAAAGTCCTTGTTATGCGCCCAATGCCGTGTCGTGCGACTTGTTCGCACAGGCCATTGCTGTCGTGTGAGTTGACGCTCACATAGGGCGTCCGGCCGTTAGTTTGCCGGGCGGAACCACACATTCACTCGACAGGATGTGACCCGCCTGCGGAGTCGCATTGCCGAAGCGTAATGAAATGCAATACGTGTCAGGGGTGTTAGACAATCTCGATTTGTCGCACCCGGGTGAGTGCATGCAAGCGAAACATGGGATCAGCGTCGCGTCGGCAAACGATGCAGTGGCAGATGTCAACAGAGTCGTGGTCAGTCCTGATTACAACGGCGCAAGCGGCCAAAGTGTGCGAATCGTCGGCCATTCGATGCTCGCCGAGGCACTCATCTCGGTCATCGCGATGTCAGACGGCGGGATTGGCTATGGCGTAAAAGGTTGGCGGCGAACGAAATGGACCAGCACATCTACAGGGAGGCGTCAGCAGATGGGCAAGATCGAAGGCAGCGCTTGATCGTCGTGAAAGTGATCGTGCAGCCGTCCGACGTAAGGCACTGTGTGCCTGACCCGCCTCGGAACATGAGGCCGCGTCGGCCGCGCCATTGCCAGTTGCCAGTTGCCAATTGCCAATTGCCATCTGACGATGCATCGCTCAGCGTGAAGACGTCTGCCAGCGGTAGCAACTATCCCAGCCCTAGACCCGCGGCAACCTGACGCATCTGGTGGTCGAAGTAAGCCTTGCGGTGCTTGGGACCCTCCGCGACGACATTGTGCAGGTGGCCGTAGAGCTCGAACGACACTGCGCCGAACAGTCCGCTCCAGGCCGCCATACCGCGCAGGAGGAGGTCATCGGGGAGCAGCCCGCCGGAGAACTTGCGAATGTCGGCTATCGCCGTTGAGACGAGTGGCTCGACGGGCATCGACTTTTTCGGCCTGTCGTTTCTATGCATGTCGATGAGGATGGTGAGCAGCACGGTGGGAACGCGGCTGGCCGGGCCGATGGTGTCGGTGGGGGCGGCGTAGCCGGGGACGGGTGAGCCATAGATCAGTGCGTACTCCTGCGGATGCGCCAAGGCCCAGCCGCGGACTGCATGGCAGGTGACGAGGAAGCGCTCGAGGTAGGCGTCGCGCCGCAGCGTTCGCCCGACCTTCTCGACGTCTGCTCCGAGACTGTTGTAGGCCTCGATGATGAGCATGGTGAGGAGGCTGTCGCGGTTGGGGACGTAGCGATAGATAGCCGAGGACACCATGCCGAGGTCACGGGCGACGGCTCGTAGCGACAGGCTGGCAGCGCCGTCCTTGGCCAGGTGACCGCGTGCGGTGTCGAGGATCTCCTGAGTGATCTCGACCCTCGCTCGCTCGCGAGCGGTCGAGGGCGCGTTCGAGGCAGGCATACGCTGAGTGTGCTCCATTTCCGGAGCGGTGGCAACAAACCAGAGCACTGCTCTTGCTTTGCCCTCTGTGCGCGATTAAAGTGAGCACTGCTCTCAAAGCAGAGCAATAGTCCAACTAGGAGTCCTCATGTCACACCTCCCTATCTCTCCCCTCGAAGGAACGCACTTGGTTGTCGGAGCTGGCGAGGTCGGCTCTGCTGTCGCGATCCTTATCGCCGAGGCCGGTCACCCGGTTGTTGTGGTCACACGCAGTGGCAACGGGCCCGATCACGCAGGAATTCGTAAGGTCGCCGCTGACGCCTCGAGTGTCGAGGCGCTTCTAGCCGCGGAGCCCCATGCCGCTGTCATCTACAACTGCGTCAACCCGCCTTACGACAAGTGGGTCGAGCTCTGGCCACCGTTGGCGAAGGCGATGCTTAGCTACGCCGAGCGCACCGGCGCCGTCCTCGCCACCGTGTCGAACCTCTATGGCTATGGCCCGGTCGACGTGCCGATGACCGAGGATCTCCCGCTCACCGCAACCGGTACGAAGGCCAAGGTGCGCGTGACGATGTGGCAGGCCGCCAAGGGTGAGAACGATGCGGGGCGCGTCCGTGCCACCGAAGTGCGTGGCTCTGACTACATCTGCCCAGGGCCGGCCAGCCAGTTCGGTGACCGAGGCATGCCGCGCATCCTGAACGGCAAGTCCGCCCAGTTGCTCGGTGACATCGACCAACCGCACACGTGGACGGCGCCCATGGACGTTGCACGCACACTCATCACCGTGGCCAACGACCAGCGCGGCTGGGGAAGCGCCTGGCACGTGCCGAGCAACCCACCGAAGTCGGCGCGTGAGGTGGTCGACGACCTCGCCGCAGCCGCGGGTACCGGGCCGATCAAGTCCTCGGCGGTGCCGGGCTGGGTGATGTCGGTGATGGGAGCCTTCCAGCCCGTGATCCGCGAGTTGAAGGAGACTGACTACCAGCGACGGCGCCCCTATATCTTGGACGATTCGGCGGCGCGCGCCACCTTCGGGTTGGAGCCGGTTCAATGGTCGGAGATCATCGACGAACTCGTCGCCGCCTACCGGCCAGCGCTAGCCCCCTAGGGACTTCTGTGAGCATGGCGCGACCTTTGGGAAGACTGTCACACCACATGCGTCCAGAGTTCGGGTCGACTTCTAGTCATTGAGCTCTCTGAATGGCTGTTGTCCTCGATACGGAGTCGATGGGCCGGGCAAAGCACCGATCAGGTGGTCGCTCTTCGACCATGTCGATTAGTAACGACAGGCGTTACGTGCCGCCCCGGGCATCGGTGACATCATTCGCAGGATGCGCGCCGTCACCGCTGACACTGACCTGCGCCTCTGCCGGTTGTTCGGGCTCTCCGACGGTTACTGGCTGCCCCAGGCTACGTACGACATTGCAGTTGCCCAGCGAGCCTTGGCACCGGAACTGAAGAAGATCAAGCCGTGGGCAGGCACCGCCGCGTGGAGTGAAGGTGTGCGATGGGGGTGCAAGCGCGCATCCCCTAGGGGGTGCACAAGGATGAGCGCATGAGTGCAACCGTGCAGGCCAAGGGATTGGCCGCCGGCCTCGGTGATCGTGAGTTGTTCTCGGGCCTTGACCTCATCGTTGCGCCCGGAGACGTGATCGGGCTGGTGGGTCCAAATGGCGCAGGGAAGACCACGTTGCTGCGGATGCTGGCCGGCGTGCGTGCACCCGATAGCGGCACTGTCAGCGTCTCCCCGCCCTCGGCCCATATCGGCTACCTCACCCAGGAGCCTGAGGCGACACCCGGCGAATCGATTCGCGACTTTCTCGCTCGGCGCGCGGGAGTGTATGCGGCTCAAGAGGAATTCGACCTGCAGTCTGCGGCTCTTGCCCAGGATTACGAGGTGGCCGCGGACGCCTACTCGCAGGCTCTCGAGAACTGGCTCGCACTCGGCGGTGCTGACTTTGATGAGCGAGCAGTCAAGGTGATGGACGAGATCGGTCTCGAGGTTGATCCGGGGCTCCCGATGTCGGCCCTCTCCGGTGGCCAAGCCGCTCGAGTGGGGCTCACGGCACTCCTGCTCTCGCGGTTTGACGCGTATCTTCTCGATGAGCCGACCAACAATCTTGACAGCGACGGGCTCGACTTGCTCGAGGAATTCGTCGAGAGCCTGGACGCTCCGGTCGTCGTGGTTAGCCATGATCGTGAGTTCCTGGCCCGCACGGTGACGTCGGTGATGGAGATCGATCGGAGCCTGCAGCGGATCACGACCTACGGTGGCGGATACGAGGCTTACCTGGACGAGCGATCGGTGGCGCGACGTCAGGCTCGCCTCGACTATGAGCACTATGCAGGTCGCAGGGCCGAGCTCGAGGCGCGAGCCCGAATGCAGCGCGCCTGGATGGAGAAGGGCGTCAAGAATGCCCGTCGCAAGAGCAAGGACAACGACAAGATTGGTCGCAAGTTCCGCAGCGAGGCAACTGAAAAGCAGGCGGCGAAGGCTCGTCAGAGTGAGCGCATGATCGAGCGGCTCGATGTCGCCCAGGAGCCGCGCAAGGAATGGCAATTGCAGTTCAGCATTGCGGCCGCACCCAGATCTGGCGAAGTCGTGGTCGTCGCGCGTGCCGCGATTACTGCCCGAGGCGAGTTCACTCTCGGGCCGGTCGACTTGCAGCTCACGTTGCGCGACCGCGTGGCCGTCACCGGACCCAATGGTGCCGGCAAGACGACGCTGCTGGCTCTCCTACTTGGTCGGATCCGGCCGGCTTCGGGTGAGGTCTGGCTCGGATCTGGAGTCGTGGTTGGCGAAGTCGATCAGGCGCGCGCGCTCTTCGAAGGTGATGATGCGCTTGCCGATTCGTTCTCGCGTCAGGTGCCACAGTGGCCAACGTCAGATGTCCGCACGCTTCTCGCCAAGTTCGGGCTCGGCCCGCACCACACGTTTCGCCCCGCGTCGTCGCTGTCACCCGGTGAGCGCACTCGAGCTGCGCTCGCACTCTTGCAGGCTCGCGGCGTAAATCTGCTCGTCCTCGATGAGCCCACCAACCACCTCGACCTGCCAGCCATAGAGCAACTCGAGGAAGCCTTGGACTCGTTCGACGGAACGGTGCTGCTTGTCACTCACGACCGCCGAATGCTCGATACGGTTCGACTGACTCGTCGCTGGCATGTTGAAGACGGACAGGTCGAAGAGATTTCGGCGACCTGAGCACTGCGGGGCCTTTGCAGTCTGGTCGATCGCACTGCCAACTTTCCGACAACGTGTAACGCTGGTCGGCTCCTTCGGCTAATGGCGGCGGGCGCAGGAGCGATATCGAGACGAGGCCAGCCGGCGTTCCCCAGAGCGGTAACTCAAGCAGATCAAGCCTTGGGCGGGAAGCGCTTTCTGAGCTGAAAACTCCAGCCGGGGGACGGCATCGCTGCGCATCCCCGTAGCCTTCGGACATGAGCACGCTCAGCGAGGTCGGCGATCGGGACCATTGGCGCTGTTGGCTGTGCGATGAGCCCGTTGATCCTGAAGGATCGGTCAACGCCGATCGTGGCCCGAGTATCGACGCTGGCTCCTCGCCCAAGGGTAAGAAGGAGCCTGCCGCAATTGAGCGGCTGGCGCATCGAGCATGCAACACGGGCAAGGGCAAAGTTGCGCCGGTTGTTGCCTGGTCTGCCGCGTTGTTCGTCGTGGATCCGGCGCCGATCGTTGCCACGGTTGAGCGGATGAGCCGTAAGGGCGGACGCGAAGTCGTGGCCCGCTGCCCGAGCCGGGCCGATGCTGACGAGGCGGCCGTCTGGCTCCTTGATCGACTCTCGCGGTTTGCGCCCGACCTGCGGGTCGAAACTCAAGTCGATGCTGGCGGCGGACAGTTCCTGCTGGTACTGCGAGCTCTGTAACTACATGGCGTTGACCTCGCAGTGCCCAGGGCCCAGGCTTCCCGTCATGCGCACTCAGGTTGCCATCGTGGGCGCGGGGCCCTCTGGGCTTTTGCTGGCCCAGATTCTGGCAACGCATGGCGTCGAGTCAGTCATCGTTGAGAACCGTTCACAGGAGTACGTCCTGGCACGCGTTCGTGCTGGCGTCATCGAGCATGGAGCGGTGGACGTTCTCAGTGACTACGGCGTCGGTGACCGGTTGCACCGCGAGGGGATGCGCCACGACGGCGTCTACTTTCAGTGGCCGGGGGAGCGCCGGCGTATCGACTTCGTCGAGTCATGCGGGCACTCGGTCTGGGTTTACGGCCAGACCGAGATCACCAAGGATCTGATCAACGCGCGTGTCGCTGACGCTCAGCAGATCTTCTGGTCAGTGTCCGACACCGCCATCCACGACGCTGACACCGGCCAACCGCGCGTCACTTTCATCGACTCTGACGGTAATCCGGGGACTGTGCAGGCCGATTACGTCGCCGGTTGCGATGGCTTCCACGGCGTCAGTCGAGCGACGATCCCGGATAGTATCCGCAACGTCCGTGAGCGCTCGTATCCCTATGCCTGGCTTGGAATTCTCGCTGACGTCGCACCTTCGACGGATGAGTTGATCTACGCGCTGCACCCCGACGGTTTCGCGATGCACTCGATGCGCTCGGCGACGATCAGTCGGCTCTACTTGCAGGTGAGCCCCGACGACGACATCGCGAACTGGTCCGATGACCGCATCTGGGCTGGGCTTTCGACTCGCTTGGGCATCGGAGGCTGGAATCTCCAGTCAGGACCGACGCTAGAAAAGTCGATCACGCCGATGCGAAGTTTTGTGAGTGCGCCGATGCGGTGGGGCCGACTCTTCCTCGCCGGCGATGCATCGCACATCGTGCCGCCCACTGGGGCCAAGGGTCTCAACCTTGCGATCGCCGACGTGAAGCGACTCGGCGCAGCTTTGGTCGCGAAGTACGTCGACGGCTCGGACGATCTGCTCGACCGTTACTCCGGCGAGGCGCTCGAACGCGTGTGGCGGTCGACCCACTTTTCGTGGTGGATGACCTCAATGTTGCACACGTCACCAGCTGATGACCCCAACCGCGAGTTCATGCTGCAGATGCAACTCGCTGCCTTGCGTCATGTCACCTCCAACCCTGCTGCCGCTCGGGATCTGGCCGAGAACTACACCGGCTCGGTCCTGCCCTACCCGTAATCTGCACCTGGTACGCAGTAGCAGCGCTGCGAGGTTTGCTCGCTGGTCGAGAAGGGGAGACTCACGTGATCGGGTCAAGGCACTATGACGTCGTCGTCATCGGTGGTGGCACTGCGGGCAGCGTTGTGGCCGGACGTCTCGCCGAGCGCGGTGACCGCGACGTGCTGCTGCTCGAGGCCGGACCAGACCATGGCCGGTATGACCCTGCTGGCTGGCCCTCTGACCTGCTTGATGCGAGCACGTTGCCACTGAGTCACGACTGGGGCTACTTCGGCCCTGCGGCGGATGGCCGCTCCTTGTCCCTTGACCGTGCGCGAGTGATCGGCGGCTGTTCGACTCACAACGGCTGCAGCCAGTCGCGTGGTTGGGCGGGTGACTATGACTCGTGGGAACGTCAGGGACTCGCCGGCTGGTCAGCGGCGGACTTGAAGCCGCTGTTTGATGCTGCTAGCGAGCGCATGCGAATTCGGCGATACACCGATGATGAGGTGCAGCCCTTTCAACGCTCATTCGTCGATGCGTGTAGTGCATCTGGTATCCCTCAACGTGCCGATCTTGACGACCTTGACGGCGGCGTCGGTGTCGATGTGAGCCCAGTCAACATCGTTGAGGGAACTCGATGGAACGCGGCGTTCGGCTACCTCGACCCAGTGCGCGAATCGGCCAAGCTCACGATCCTCGGCGGGGCCAAGGTGCGGCGGGTGCTGATCGATCGAGGACGCGCAGTGGGTCTCGAGGTCATCATTGATGGGCAGCACATGACGATCGGGTGCGATCAGGTTGTGCTCTCGGCTGGCGTTTATGGCACACCTGAACTACTGATGCGATCAGGGATCGGGGCAGCGGATGAGTTGGGTGCACTTGGGATAGAGCCGCTGCTGGATCTCCCCGGAGTCGGCAGCAATCTGCACGACCACCCGTCGGTCAATCTTGAGTTCAATGCGACTGATCTGCTGGTGCGTCAGCTCGACGACTTCCGCGCGACCCAAGGCTGGCTGCCCGAGGAGCAAGCCTTGGCCAAGGTTGCCTCACGATTGTGTGATGGTCCTTATGACCTGCACCTGTACCCCTGGGTTGAGCCGCGCGATGACTCGCCTACGGGTTGGGCCGTGGTGATGCCCGTGAGTTTGGTGACCCCGCGCTCGCGCGGTCGTCTCGCATTGCGCTCTGACGGCGCAAGAGCGGTACCGGATCACGGGTATCTAAGTCAGGTAGACGATCGTGTGGCGCTTGCTGACGGGCTGCGTTTCGCTGAGGAACTCTGCGCGAGTGCAAACCTTGCTCCGCTGCTGGGTGAACGCCTTAATCCGCAGGCAGACGATGAGGACCTCGATCACTGGATGCGTCGCACCCACAGCCACTATTGGCACCCCGCGGGGACTGCTGCGATGGGTTCAGCGCAAAGCGGTGGTGTGTGCGACGCCGACGGTAAAGTGCATGGGGTTGCCGGACTTCGCATCGCCGACGCCTCGCTGTTCCCACAGATTCCACGTTCGACTCCGGCGTTGCCGGTAGTAGTCGTAGGTGAGCGCATCGTCGCTGCGATGTGATGATCGTGTAGCTGGTTTGCGGCCCTGGCGGGTCGCGCTGCTACTGAAACCACGCTGGTGGTTGGGGTGGTTGCATCTGCCAGTAGCCGTGTTCGTGTGGTTGTACTCCTGGGCGTGGGGTGATCTCCCAGTGTTCGTGGTGCACGGCGAAATGATGTCGGCCGCATAGGAGCGCGAGGTTGTCTAGTGACGTGAAACCGCCTGTGGCC
>CAIXFH010000204.1 GCA_903918645.1 uncultured Actinomycetes bacterium
GCGGCCACGTAGGCATCGCGATCACAGTTGTCTAAAGCTAATTCGCGACGCTGCGGCAGGGTAATGCTGATCCGCGGCGGTGGATCTACGCGCGGTAGGCGTCGGCCTCGATCTCGATCAGCATCTTCGGGTTGACGAAGCCAGCGATGGCCACCATGGTCGAAGCCGGGCGGGTCGTGTCGAACAATTCCTTGTGGGCCCGCGCGACACCCGCTTCGTGTGCCATATCCGACAGGTAGAGCCGAGTGCGGACTACGTCCTCGAGCCCCAGGCCAGCTTGCTCCAACGCACGGCGGATAACCCCGAAAGCCTCAAGTGTCTGCAGGTAGGCGTCGCCCTCGTGGAGCACTTCACCGTTGACGGTCGCGGTGGAACCGGACACGAGCACCCAAGGGCCGGCGACGACTGCGCGGGAGTAGCCCACGACGTCTTCCCAAGGACCACCGGACGAGATGAGTTGATCAGCGGCCATCGAGTTCTCCCAAAGTGTTGTGACGAGTAGCGACCGAGGCCAGTGCCTCTGCCAGTGTGAACGAACCTGCATAGAGTGCCTTACCGACAATGGCGCCTTCGACACCGAGGGGCACAAGTTCGGCAATGGCGTGCAGATCAGAAAGGGTTCCGACGCCACCAGACGCGACCACGGGCCGATCGGTGGCCGCGCAGACAGCACGAAGTAGTTCCAGATTCGAACCCTCCAGGGTGCCATCGCGCGCCACATCGGTGACGACATAGCGTGCGCATCCCTCAGCGTTGAGGCGCTCGAGGACCTCGAATAGCTCGCCGCCATCTTGGGTCCATCCGCGGGCCGAAAGCACCGTGCCACGAACATCAAGGCCAACTGCAATCCGGTCGCCATGCTCGGCGATCATGCGCGCGCACCAATCCGGCTGCTCCAACGCAGCGGTACCCAAGTTGACCCGAGTGCATCCAGTGGCCAGGGCCGCTCGCAACGAGTCATCGTCGCGGATGCCTCCGGAGAGTTCGATGTTGACATCGATCCGGCCGATCAACTCATCGATGAGTTCGCGATTGGATCCGCGGCCGAAAGCAGCGTCGAGGTCGACGAGGTGAATCCACTCTGCGCCCTGTTCCTGCCAATCAAGCGCCGCAGCCAGTGGACTGCCGTACTCAGTTTCTGATCCCGCAGCGCCTTGCAGGAGCCGCACTGCCTTGCCACCGGCAATATCGACAGCGGGCAACAACTCGAGCACAGCAGGAGCGGTGCCGTCAGGGATCTCGGTGGTAGCACTCATGACCTCAACCTTACCGACGGTCAAAAAGGATGACCCGCACGACCGGAAGAATCAGCAACGATAAGCCCAGCACGCCCAGGCGAAGACCAAAGGATGCGGGCATCAGCCACCAGGCAAGCACCTGGATCACAAGCAGAATTGCGATCAGCACCAGCCACTCACGTTTGCGGCGACGGTTGAACGGATCAGCCGGTGGAAACGTACGACGACGCCACCGAGCCCACCACGCGCCCGCCCGGTTGGCAGGCGAGGCGACGCTCCCCACAACCGCAGCGCGCTTAGCAGCCCGGTCGCGCTGAGCATCGCGGCGAGCTCGTTCCTTGCCAGCTGCGGCCTCGCGCTCGGACCGACGGCGGGCCCGCTCCTTACTCACGCGGCTCACCCATTGCCGCGCCTGCGCACACACTCGGGTTCATCAGGTCAACGTCGCAATCCAATTGGCGAGCAGCACCGCGCCAGCGTCACCAGATTTCTCGGGGTGGAACTGGGTTGCCGCCAGTGGCCCGTTCTCGACTGCCGCCACGAATGGCTCGCCATGAGTCGACCAGGTGACCTGAGGTGGCATGGTCTTCCCGTGCACCACGAGATCCCACGACCGCACCCCGTACGAGTGCACAAAGTAGAAGCGCTCGTCCTCGACGCCGCGGAAAAGCGTTGAGCCAGAGGCAGCCTCAACCGTGTTCCAGCCCATGTGTGGCAGTACCGGTGCGCGCAACTGATCGACCACGCCGGGCCACTCAGCCAAGCCTTCGGTATCGACGCCATGCTCAACCCCGTGATCGAACATGACCTGCATGCCGACACAGATACCCAGCACTGGACGGCCACCAGCAAGTCGACGGCCGACTATCTGATCCCCCCGAGCGGCACGGATGCCGGCCATACAGGCGGCGAACGCGCCGACACCTGGGAGCACCAGCCCGTCACAATTGAGAGCGTCGTCGAAATCGGAGGTGACCTCAACTTCGGCTCCCGCGCGTTGGAGAGCGCGCTCGACCGAGCGGATATTGCCTGAGCCGTAGTCGAATACGACGACCGATGGGCTCATCGTGGTGCCCACTGCACTGCCACGACCCCACAGAAGACAGCGACCGAACCAAGCATCAGCGCAGGAAGCCAGGACCGGCTGCGAACGAAGGCGATAACGCCCCCCACGAGGAACCCGGCGAGTACCAGCATGGCAATCCACACAGCGTTACAGCGAACCCTTCGTACTGGGGATCCCGACAACACGCGGGTCGAGGGTCGCCGCGTCGCGAAGCGCCCGAGCAAAGCCCTTGAACTGGGTCTCCACGATGTGGTGGGCGTTGCGCCCGCTGAGGACGTTGATGTTGATGCAGATTCGAGCGTCGGCAACGATCGATTCGAAGATATGCCGGGTCAATGTGGTGTCGTAAGAGCCGATGAGTTCGATCAGGGTCGGCTCCTGGTGCACCAGATAGGGGCGCCCGGACAGATCGACAGCCACCTGGGTGAGCGCTTCGTCCAACGGAATGAGGGCGTGCCCGAAGCGGCGGATACCAGCCTTGTCACCTAGGGCTTCACGAAGCGCCTGCCCGATGGCCAGTGAGGTGTCCTCAACCGTGTGGTGCGCATCAACCTCGATATCGCCCTTGGTGCGCACTGTGAGGTCAAGACCACCGTGCTTGCCCAACTGCGCGAGCATGTGATCAAAGAACGGCACGCCGGTCTCTACATCGACGATGCCACTGCCATCGATCTCGAGCTCGACTAGAACGTCGCTCTCCTTGGTCGTGCGCTGAACCCGAGCGAACCTGCTCATGCCGTGACCTCCACTAGGGCGGCGCGAAAGGCCGCATTCTCTTCTGGCGTTCCGATACTCACGCGCAACCAACCGGTAGGCCCAGTCTCGCGGATGAGCACGCCGCGCTCGAGCAAGCCTTGCCAAATCGCGTGTCGATCTTCGAACTCTCCGAACAAGACGAAGTTCGCATCACTGTCGGCAACAACAAACTCACGCACTCTGAGCCAATCGACGAGGGCATCTCGCTCGGCACGCACAAGCAGAATCTGTTCCTGTAAGTGATCGGCATGGGCAAGTGCTGCACGCGCGACTGCTTGTGTGATCGCCGAGAGGTGATAGGGCAGCCGCACAAGTTGAACTGCGTCGACCACCGCTTCGGAAGCGGCAAGGTACCCGACTCGAGCACCAGCTAGGCCGAAGGCCTTGCTCATAGTGCGGGTGACGATCAATCGCGGATAGGCGGCGAGAAGCTCGACCGCGCTCGGCGTACCCGCGCGACGGAATTCGGCATACGCCTCATCGATCACCACCATGCCTGGTGCGGTGTCGAGGATCGCGACGGCAGTGGCCAACGGCAGTGCGGTGCCTGTCGGATTGTTCGGAGACGCCAAGAGCACGACGTCAGGACGGTACTCACGGACGGCGTCCACCGCGGCGTCGATGTCGACGGAGAAGTCAGGCGCTCGAGGCGTGGTGATGTAGCGCGTGAACTAATCACGGCAGTAGTCGGCGTACATCGAGTACGTGGGCGCGAAGCCAAGCGCAACTCGGTCTGGCCCACCGAAGGTCTGCAGCAACTGCAACATGATCTCGTTGCTGCCATTTGCGGCCCACATCTGATCGGCCATGAAGGGCACGTCAGTCTCGCGTGTCAGGTAATCAGCGAGATCGGCTCGCAGTTGCCGTGCATCACGATCCGGATAGCGATTGAGCGAGAGGGCTGCTTGCGCAGCAGCTCGACCAATGTCGGCCGCGAGCTCGCTTGAGGGTGGGAACGGGTTCTCGTTGACGTTCAGGCGCACGGCAACCTCGAGTTGCGGTGCGCCGTAAGGGACCAGCCCGGCTAGGTCGGCGCGAACCGGAAGGTTGTCGGCAGCCACGTCAGCGGCCCTGCGGGCGGTCAACCCGAACTTCGACTGCAGCGGCGTGACCAGGCAGGTCCTCGGCATTGGCCAACGCGATGACGTGACGCGCGACATCGAGCAGCGCTGGTTCGTCGTAGTCGATGATGTGGATTCCGCGAAGGAAGGTCTGCACCGACAAACCTGAGGAATGACAGGCGCAGCCTCCGGTGGGCAGCACATGGTTGGAACCAGCGGCGTAGTCGCCGAGCGAGACCGGCGCATACGAGCCGACGAAGATCGCGCCAGCGTTGCGGACGCGCATCGCAACGCTACGGGCGTCTCGCGTGTGGATCTCGAGGTGCTCAGCGGCATAAGCATCAACAACACGCAGCCCGGCGGTGATGTCATCGACCAGCACGATCCCGCTCTGCTGCCCGGCCAGCGCCTCAGCAATGCGCTCGCTGTGCTTGGTGGCCGGTACCTGCAGGGCAAGTTCCACCTCGACCGCATCTGCCAGTGCGGCACTCGTCGTAACGAGCACCGACGCTGCGATGACGTCGTGCTCGGCCTGACTGATCAGATCAGCGGCGACGAAGACAGGGTCAGCGGTGTCATCTGCCAGGATCGCAATCTCGGTGGGCCCGGCCTCGGAGTCGATTCCGATGCGGCCTTTGAGCATGCGCTTTGCGGCTGTGACGTAGATGTTGCCTGGGCCGGTGACCATCACGGTCGATGGGCAGTCATCGGGGCTGGTTCCGGTACCAAATGCGAACATCGCTACGGCCTGCGCACCACCGGCGGCATAGACCTCTCGCACACCAAGGAGTGCACACGCAGCCAGGATCGTCGGATGCGGAAGACCACCGTGCTCGCGCTGTGGCGGACTCGCCACCGCGAACGATGGAACGCCGGCCACTTGCGCCGGCACGACATTCATGATGACCGAACTCGGATAGACCGCACGACCGCCGGGCACGTACAGCCCAACCCGATCGACCGGGAGCCAGCGCTCAGTGACCGTGCCACCTTCGACAACCACGGTGGTCACGTCGACTCGGCGCTGATCCTCGTGAACAAGACGAGCCCGCCGGATCGATTCGTCGAGCGCCTCGCGGACGACAGGATCAAGGGCAGCCAAGGCATCATCAAGAGCCTGCTGCGACACGCGCAGTGAGGGCGGCCGCACTCCGTCGAGTTGCTCACCCCAATGGAGCACCGCCTCGGTACCGCGTGCTCGTACGTCCTCGACGATGGGGCGCACGGTCTCGAGCACGCTCTCGACATCGACAGCGGCCCGAGGCAGGAACTCGCGCGGGTCAGCGAGTGACCCGCGAAGGTCGATACGTCGAATCACCGTGCCAGTCTAGGGAAGCGGCGAGCGTTTAGTGGACGGGGATGCAAGTACACGCCACATGAGACAGGCTGACCCCATGACCGGACGGCGGGTAGGCGATCGCGAGATCATCGCGCTATTCCCCCTGGGCAGTGTGCTGGTGCCAGGCCTTGTCATGCCACTGCACATCTTCGAACCTCGGTACCGACAGCTGATCCGAGATCAGGAAGATCAACCCGCGGCCACGCGCGGATTCGGAATCATCGCGATCCGGTCAGGCCATGAGGTCGGCGTCGACGGAGTCCGGGCGCTGCACTCGATCGGCACCTTCGCCTCACTCATCGAGGTAGACCCCTATTCCGACGGTCGGGCCGACATCCTCACCAACGGCTCGGCCCGGTTCCGCTTGCTAGGCCTCGTCGACTCGACCACGCCCTACCTGCGGGCCGAAGTCGAATGGCTTGACGAGCCCGAAGGCGGGCCGGAGGCCGAACTCCTGAGCATCTCGGTCGGCGCGCGCTTTGACGAGTATCGGGCGCACATTGCCGGGGCTGGCTGGATCGACGAGGAAGACTCCACTCGGCTGCCCGATGAACCCAGTGTGCGCAGTTATCTGATCGCGGCAGCGATGATCCTGGACCTCACCGACCACCAACGTCTGCTCGAGGCACCATCAACAGTGGATCGGCTCCTCGCCGAACTAGTTCTGCTGCAACGGGAAATCACCCTGCTTCGCGAGTTACCTTCGCTACCGGCAACCGAACTCACCCGCGTGCCGATCGCGCTCAACTAGTTCGCCATCGGTCAGGATCTAGGCATGGGCGCGAAGGGATCCGGCGGCACGCCAGCCACCGTGGCGCTCGCCAAAGCTGGCATTGAGTTCACCACCCACGCCTACGAACACGACCCCGCAGCGCCGTCCTACGGTCTCGAGGCTGCCCACGTGCTCGGGCTCCCCCACGAGCAGGTCTTCAAGACCCTGCTGGTCCAAGTCGACGGCAGCCTCGTGGTCGGGATCGTGCCGGTAGCAGGCAAGCTCGACCTCAAGGCGTTGGCAGTCGCGGTCGGCGCAAAGCGAGCCGAGATGGCAGATCCCACCGCGGCTGAGCGTGCCACCGGCTACGTGGTGGGCGGCATCAGCCCGATTGGTCAACGCAAGGTGCTGCGCACGGTGCTTGACGACAGTGCGCTGAACTTCGAGACCATCTATGTCAGCGGTGGACGGCGCGGATTCGACCTTGGCCTTCGGCCCGCCGATCTAGTCACGATCACTCGCGCGATCACCTCGATGATCGCGCGGGGCTGACCCAGCGCCCCCTACTGTAAGCAGGACGGCCCGAGCAGCGCTTTCAAGTCGGCGTAGAGCGAAGGCGTGACCGTGACTCGAAGGCGATCATCAAGGCGCACCACCGTGGTACGCGGGCCGTTCTGCAGTGCCATGCGAACCTCGGTGACCCCAGGGTGCGTGGCGAGTACGTCCTTGAATCGCTCGATCACCGGTGGGATGCAACGGGAAGCAGGGATGGTGACCACGACCGGGCCGGACTCACCGGTGGACAGGTCAGGAACCGTGACCTCCATGGCGATCAGCTTGGGTGCATCTTCCTCACTGCGATCGAGACGACCTTTCACCAAGAGCACCGCGTCGGGGACGACCTGCGGACCGACGAGTTGGTAGGTGGCCGGGAAGATCATGACGTCAATGGAAGCCTCGAGATCCTCGAGCGAAGCAATGGCCCAGACGTTGCCCTGCTTGGTGACCTTGCGCTGAACGCTGGTGATCAACCCACCAACCGTGACAATGCGACCGTCGGAGACCTCATCACTGTGCAATGCCGACACGGCAACATCGGCCGAGGCCGCGAGCACATGCTCAACACCATTGAGCGGATGATCGGACACATAGAGGCCGAGCATTTCGCGCTCGTAGCCGAGCAGAGCGGCCTTATCCCACTCGCCCGTAGGAATCACCGGCGGCGCCCAGAGGGCGGCTGTTACCTCGTCGTCGGATCCACCGAACAGGGAATCCTGACCGATCGCTTCATTGCGCTTGACGTCGATGATGGAGTCGATGCGACTCTCGTGCACGGCGAGCAATCCCTTGCGCGACTCGCCGAGGGAGTCATAGGCGCCAGCCTTAACCAGCGACTCGACCACCCGCTTATTGACGACACTGATCGGGACCTTCTCGAGGAAGTCGTCAAAGCCGCTGAACCGACCGCTGGAAGTGCGCGCACCGATCAGCGCGTCGACCACATTGCCACCGACGTTGCGAACTGCCGATAGACCAAACCGAATGTCGGTTCCGCGCGGGGTGAAGTCAAAGTCGGATTCGTTGACATCCGGCGGTAGCACCTTGATGCCCATCCGACGACACTCATTGAGGTAGATCGCGAGCTTGTCCTTGTCGTCCTTGACGCTGGTGAGCAGGCCCGCCATGTATTCGGCCGGGAAGTTGGCCTTGAGGTACGCGGTCCAATACGACACCAAGCCATACCCGGCGGTATGCGCCTTGTTGAACGCGTAGTCAGAGAACGGGACCAAGATCTCCCACAGCGTGGTGATGGCCGCCTGCGAATATCCGTTGGCTCGCATGCCATCTGAGAAGGGCACGAACTCCTTGTCGAGGATCTCCTTCTTCTTCTTACCCATGGCCCGACGCAGCAAGTCAGCGTTACCCAGGGAGTAACCGGCGAGCTTCTGCGCGATCGCCATGACCTGTTCCTGGTAGACGATCAGGCCGTATGTGTCGTCGAGGATCTCTGCCAGTGGCTCGGCAAGCTCGGGGTGGATGGGCACGACCGGCTTGCGGCCATTCTTGCGATCGGCGTAGTCGTTGTGCGCGTTGGCACCCATCGGGCCAGGACGGTAGAGCGCCAGGACCGCTGAGATGTCCTCGAAGTTGTCGGGTGACATGGCACGCAGTAGCGCTCGCATCGGACCGCCATCGAGCTGGAAGACACCCAGAGTGTCGCCGCGCGAGAGGAGTTCGTAGGTGGCGGCGTCAGTAAGCTCGAGGGTTTCGAGCACGATCTTCTGGCCGCGGTTGCTCACAATGTGCGCGAGGCAGTCATCGAGCACCGTGAGGTTGCGCAATCCCAGGAAGTCCATCTTGAGCAGCCCGAGGCTCTCGCACGCACCCATGTCGAACTGGGTGATGATGGCGCCGTCCTGGTCACGTCGCCAGATCGGGATGACATCGAGCAATGGGACGGCGCACAAGATGACACCTGCCGCATGCACACCGGGCTGTCGCTTGAGGCCCTCGAGGCCCTTTGCGGTATCGACGACGATGCGTACATCGTTGTCGGTCTCATACAAGGTGCGGAACTCGCTCGCCTCGTTGTAACGCGAGTTCTTCGTGTCGAAGATGCCAGCGAGCGAGATGTCCTTTCCCATGACCGCTGGTGGCATCGCCTTGGTGATGCGGTCACCTACCGCGAATGGGTAACCCAGTGCGCGAGCTGAGTCCTTGACCGCAGCCTTGGCCTTGATCGACCCGTACGTGATGATCTGGGCGACCCGTTCCTCGCCGTACTTCTCGGTGGCGTAGCGGATCATGTCGCCGCGTCGACGCTCATCGAAATCCATGTCGATATCGGGCATCGACACACGTTCGGGGTTAAGGAATCGCTCGAACAGCAACCCATGCTTGATCGGATCGAGCTCGGTAATGCCCAGCGCATAGGCAATCAGCGCGCCAGCAGCCGACCCACGGCCCGGCCCGACCCGAATGCCGCTCTCCTTGGCATACCGCACGAGGTCGGCGGTGACCAGGAAGTAGCCCGGGAAACCCATCTGGCAGATGACGCCAACTTCGTACGCAGCCTGAGTACGGTGCTGCTCGGAAACACCTTCTGGGAATCGGATGGCCAGGCCACGCTCAACTTCCTTGATGAGCCACGATTGCTCATCTTCACCTGCCGGCACTGGGAAGCGGGGCATGAGGTTGGCACCTTCGTTGAAGGTGACATCGCAACGCTCGGCAATGCGCAGTGTGTTGTCGCAGGCCTCGGGGAGCTCGGACCAGACCCCCCGCATCTCGGCCGCGGACTTGAGGTAAAAGTCGCGAGCGTCGAACCGGAAGCGCTTGGGATCGTCCATGGTGGTACGCGTACCGATGCACAACAGCACATCATGCGACTCAGCGTCGCCGGGGTAGACGTAGTGCAGGTCGTTAGTCGCGACTAGCGCAATATCGAGGGCGCGGGCGAGTCGCAGCAGATCTTCACGATGCCGACGTTCGATGCCCAGACCGTGATCCATCAACTCGCAGAAGTAGTTATCCGGGCCGAGGATGTCGCGATAATCGGCCGCAGCAGCCAGGGCGCGGTCGTAGTTTCCAGCCTGCAGCCAACGGTTGACCTCGCCCGAGGGGCAACCGGTGGTGCCGATGATGCCCGTGCCATAGGTCTGCAGCAGATCGCGATCCATTCGCGGTTTGCGGTAGAACCCCTCAAGACTTGCCAGACTCGACAGTCGGAACAGATTATGTAAGCCCTCGGTGTTTTCGGCCCACAAAGTCATGTGCGTGTATGGCTGACGACCCTTGCCCGACGTCTCGCCATCCTCGCCGGTGCCTTCGTCGTAGCCGCCACCAAAATCAAACGGGGCACGTTCGAATCGGCCCTGCGGGGCGTAGTAGCCCTCGATCCCAATGATGGGCTTGATGCCAGCGGCCTTGCTCTGCTTGTAGAAGTCGAAGGCGCCGTAGAGATTGCCGTGATCGCTCATCGCGATGGCCGGCATCTCCATGCGGGCGGCCTCTTCGACTAAATCGCTTACTCGGGCCGCGCCGTCGAGCATGGAGTACTCGGTGTGCACGTGCAGGTGCACGAACGAGTCACTCGACACCGGCTAAGCCTCCCACTCATGACCCAGCCCACGAGAGCAGGGAATCAGCACCGACAAGCCGGGGGAAGGCGGCGGTCGGAAGACCTCACCCTAACCCGCGGGACCGACATCGTGGACAGGGGTGAGCCGGTCAATCTTCGCCTCGGCGTGTCGACCAGACCCCAATCGGCTAGGGAGCGGCAAGTGCCTCGAGCTCGGCATAGGTGGCATCGTCCAAGGTGACCAGCGACGCGGCGCAGTTCTCCTCGAGGTGCGACACACTCTTGGTGCCTGGAATCGGCAACATCACCGGGGATCGTCGCAGCAGCCAAGCCAGCGCAAGTTGGGACGGGCTAATGCCGGTGCGCTCCGAAAGGGCAGCCAAAGGTCCACCTGCGGTTGCGAGGGCACCCGTCGCGATCGGGAACCATGGGATGAATCCGATGCCGGTGGCAGCACAGTGCTCGAGCATGGCCTCGCTCTCGCGATTGGCAACGTTGTAGAGGTTCTGCACAGTCGCGATCGGCAGAATCTGCTGCGCCTGCTGCAGTTCCGAGATGCTCACCTCAGATAGACCAACCTGAAGCACCTTGCCCGCGGCCACAAGTTCGACGAAGACCCCGAGCTGGTCCTCGAACGGCACCTTCGAATCGATCCGGTGCAACTGAAACAGGTCGATCGTCTCCACCCCGAGGCGACGAAGCGACATCTCGGCGCACTCACGCAGATAGTCAGGTGCTCCCATGGCCCGCCACTCACCGGGCCCAGGCCGAGTCAGACCGGCCTTGGTCGCAATCCGCACGTGGCCGTAGGGGTATAGCGCCTCGCGGATCAATTCTTCCGAGACGAACGGACCGTAAGAATCGGCAGTGTCGATGAAATCGACGCCGAGTTCGACAGCACGACGGAGTACCGCGATCGCACCGTCATGATCTTCTGGTGGACCCCAGATGCCTTGCCCCGTGATCTGCATCGCACCAAAACCCATGCGGTGCACGCTAAATGATTCAGAACTCGAACCGCCGATAGTGAAGGAACCAGAATCAAGAGCGGGTTGTGTTGAAGACACGGTGCGAACCAATCTGACGGTGGAGTGTCATCGGAAAAACTAGGTGGCCGAAACCTCATCGAGTGAGTGCTGAAGATCTGCGGGATACGGCGAGGTGAACTCGACCCACTGACCAGACCCAGGGTGCTCGAAACCAAGTTGTACCGCGTGAAGCCATTGGCGGAGCAGGTTCAGTCGCTTAGCTAACACCGGATCCGCCCCGTAGGTGAGATCGCCAACGCAAGGGTGCCGCATGGCCGACGTGTGCACGCGAATCTGATGGGTGCGGCCGGTCTCGAGATGAATTTCAAGCAAGGACGCGTGCCGGAATGCTTCAACAGTTTCATAGTGCGTGACACTCGGCTTGCCGTCGGTGACCACCGCCCAGCGGTACTCAGCCTGCGGATGGCGGTCAATTGGTGCATCAATAGTGCCGCGCAAGGGATCCATCTGCCCCTGCACCAATGCGTGGTAGACCTTATTGACCGTGCGCTCCTTGAACTGCCGCTTCAACGACGTATAGGCGCGCTCGCTCTTTGCCACGGCCATAAGGCCAGTGGTACCGACGTCGAGGCGATGCACGACACCCTGGCGCTCGGCAGCACCCGATGTGGAGACGCGATAACCGGCGCCGGCCAAGCCCCCAACCACCGTGGGGCCGGTCCAGCCTGGTGAGGGATGGGCCGCGACTCCGACCGGCTTGTCGACAACAACGATGTCGTCGTCGTCATGAACGATCGTCATGCCGGCAATGAGTTCGGGGATGATCATGACCGCCGGAGGTGGTTCGGGCAGTTCGATCTCGAGCCAGCTGCCAGCCGTGACTCGGCCAGATTTTCCTACCGGTTGGCCATCGATCCAGACCAATCCGGCCGTGGCAAGGTCGGCGGCCTTGGTGCGCGAGAAGCCAAAGAGTCGAGCCAACGCAGCGTCAACACGCTCACCCTCAAGGCCTTCAGGTACTTCTAGCCGGCGGCTCTCCCCCACGAGTCCTAGCCCCGTCGTCCGTCGATCTCAATACCGCGGACAGCGAGCAAGACCATGAGCACGCTGGAACACACGATTGCGGAGTCAGCGAGATTGAAGACGGGGAAGTTCGGGAACGCGATGAAATCGACGACATAGCCCCGCATGAACCCGGGGTCGCGGAAGATTCGGTCGAGGAGATTACCGACCGCGCCACCGAGGAGGCCACCTAGAGCGAAGGCCCACCCCAGACTTCCGAGACGGCGCGAGGTACGCACGATCACCACTGCGACGGCGATAGCGATGCCGGTGAAGACAAACGTGTAACTGGTTCCCATGCTGAAGGCAGCGCCTGGATTCCGCAGGAAGACCAAACGCAGCCAGGGGCCAAGCAGATCGATCGGTGGCTGATCTTGCAGGTAGCGCACCGCCAGAGCCTTGCTCACCTGGTCAAGTAGGACGACCACTGCCGCGACGCCAAAGGTGATGCGTGTGAGCCGTCGATTGTTCGCCGGTGCGGCCACAATCTGGGCCGTCTCATGGACAGGTTCGCTACTCACAAGAGCCGAGCGTACGTGGTGATGTGCCGAGTGGAGGAATCGGTGCGCCAGCGGTCAGCGACGTTCCTCAAGTTGTTTGCACGACACACACAGAGTGACCCGAGGGAAGGCCTGCAGCCGGAACTTACCGATCGGGAGTTCACACCGCTCACAAATACCATACGTACCGTCGTTGAGCCGAGCCAACGCGCGCTCATTTTGCTCGAGCAGCACACGAGCATTGTTGGCCAAAGACATCTCGTGTTCGCGCTCGAACGTCTTGGTGCCAGCGTCAGCCTGATCATCGCCCGCACCATCACCGGAGTCGCGGAGTAGATCAGCGATACCTTCCTCAGCGTCGCTGATCTGATCATGCAAGCGCCCGATCTCCAGATCAAGTTCACGGCGAACGCCTTTGAGCTCGTCGGTAGTCCAGGGCGACTCGTCCTCACGCACGACC
>CAIXFH010000205.1 GCA_903918645.1 uncultured Actinomycetes bacterium
TGCCAATCGCGCCGCTCACCGAGACCGATCCGTCGTTGACGATGGCTGACGGCTACCTCGTACAGCAGGGCATCGTGCGTCGATACCTCGCCGACGGCGATCGCATTGTCGGCTACAAACTCGGCCTCACCAGCAAACCGATGCAGCAGATGCTCAAAGTTGACTCCCCCGATTTCGCCCCAGTCATGGCCAGCCACGTGAACGCGGACGGCGCCAAGATCGCGGCTGCTAGCTATATCTCGCCGCGGCTCGAGGCAGAGATTGCGCTAGTTCTTGGAGCCGATCTCGCTGGCCCAGACGTCACCGCGGTCGACGTCATCCATGCGGTTGACGGAGTCGTCGCATCGCTCGAGCTCGTCGACAGCCGTGTGACCGACTGGCGTATCGCTTTACCCGACACCGTTGCCGACATGGCCAGCAGCGGGGCAATCATCGTGTCCGGCCGTCCCACTCCAATCGCCGACGTTGACCTGCGGCTAATCGGCATGGTGTTCACGTGCGACGGTGAGGTGATCGCAACCGGTGCCGGCGCAGCAGCCCTCGGCGATCCCGCCGCCGCCGTTGCCTGGCTGGTACGCACGCTGCACGGATTCGGCGAATCACTCACTGCCGGATCCATCATCATGACCGGCGCCCTACATGCCGCAGTACCCATCACCGCTGGCCAAACTTACCGAGCCGAGTTTGACCGGCTCGGTTCGGTCACGGCCCGGATTGTCTGAGAGGAATCCCGTGGCACTCCCCGTTGCGATTATCGGTTCGGGCAATATCGGCACCGACTTGATGTACAAACTCGAACGGTCCGAACACCTTGATCTCGTAGCTATGATCGGAATCGATGCTGCCAGCGACGGCCTCACCCGAGCCCGAGAGCGTGGCTACCTTGCTCCAGCCAACGGCATTGAGTGGGTTCAGCAAAACCCCGCCGCCGTTCGCCTTGTGTTCGATGCCACCAGCGCATACGTCCACGTTCGTCACGCGAAAATCCTTGCTGAGCTAGGGATCACAGCTGTCGATCTCACGCCGGCAGCCCGCGGCCCGAAGGTGATCCCGTCAGTGAACCTTCGCGAGCATCTGGATGCGCCTAACGTGAATATGGTCACGTGCGGAGGCCAGGCCACCACACCGATGGTCGCTGCCGTCAGCCGCGTCACACGCGTGCCATATGCCGAGATGGTGTCCACGGTTTCGTCGAAATCTGCCGGCCCCGGAACCCGTCAGAACATCGACGAGTTCACCCGCACCACCGCTCGCGCACTAGAGGAAATCGGGGGGGCAGAGATCGGCAAGGCCATTATCATCCTCAATCCGGCCGAACCCCCGATCCTCATGCGCAACACCGTCTATTGCGGACTACCCGAGGGAACCGACCACGACGCAGTACTCGCCTCAGTGGTCTCCATGGTGGCCGATGTTGCGAAGTACGTGCCCGGATATCGACTCAAGCAACCGCCCGTCATCGAAGAGGGGCCGTACAACACACCAGGCGGAGTAGTCCCCCACCGCGTCGTCGTACTCCTCGAAGTAGAAGGCGCAGGCGACTATCTGCCGACCTACGCCGGCAACCTAGACATCATGACCGCCGCCGCCGTTCAGGTCGGCGAAGCAATCGCTGCACATCACGAGGTGACCACATGACCGCTCCCAGCATCGACGCCACGCCAGTCAAGCGAGACTTCAGACTCATCGACTCGACTCTTCGCGATGGGTCGCACGCCATCTCGCACCAGTACACGGTCGATCAGGTCACACGCATCGTGCGTGGCCTCGATGCCGCCGGTATCCAGGTGATCGAGATAGCACACGGTGACGGCCTTGGTGGCTCGTCGTTTAACTATGGCTTCAGCGCCGTCGACGAGATGGAATTGGTGGCCGCCGCCGTCGACGCAGCCACACAGGCCCAAATCGCCTGCCTGCTTCTGCCCGGCATCGCCACAGTGGACGACCTCAAGCGGGTCCGCGACATTGGTGTGAGCGTGGCTCGCATTGCGGTGCACTGCACCGAAGCCGACATCACCGAACAGCACATCAGAATCGCGAAAGACCTTGGCATGGAGGCCATCGGTTTCCTCATGATGTCGCACGTCAGCACCCCTGACGAACTACTCGTTCAGGCAAAACTATTGCAGTCATATGGCGCTGACACCGTGTACATCGCCGACTCCGCCGGCGCGATGACCACCAACGAAGTTCGTGCCAGGGTCGCCACCCTTGTCGGCGGGTTAGATGTTCCTCTTGGCGTGCACGCGCACCAGAATCTCTCGCTAGCAGTCGCCAACTCAATCGCGGCATACGAGGAGGGCGCGCGCAACCTCGACGGTACTAGCGCTGGTTTGGGTGCTGGCGCAGGAAACTGTCCCACAGAGATCCTCGCCGCCGTGTGTGACAAGCAGGGCATCGTCTCGGGCGTCGACACCCTCATGCTCCTCGACGTGGCAGAGGACGTCGTGCGCCCGATCATGCCTCGACAACAGGTCGTAGACCGCGCCGGATTATTGCTCGGCTACGCGGGGGTTTACGGATCTTTTCTGCTGCACGCGCAGCGAGCGGCCGAACGCTACGGCGTTTCGCAGGCGAAAATCTTGCTCGAGCTCGGTGCCCGCAAAGTCGTTGGCGGACAAGAGGACATGATCATCGACGTCGCTGTCGAGTTGGCCCGTAAGCACGCCGAGGCAGAGGGAACCACATGAGTGACATGCATAACCACCCGCACGTTGAGAAGCTGCTTGCCGCCGTCCGCCTCCGCACCGCGACAACCCCGCTCACCGACACCGAGCCCGATCTCGACTTAGCCACTGCGCTGCTCATCCAAGACGCAGTAGTGGCGGCTCGCGTAGCCGAGGGCGCAACAGTGGTCGGTGCGAAACTCGGGCTAACCAGCGTGGCCAAGCAACGGCAGATGAACGTCGACCGCCCGCTCTATGGCTGGCTCACCGATGACATGCAGATCGATGTTGGCCAAGCACTTGATTGCAGCAAGTTCATCCAGCCGCGTTGCGAGCCAGAGATCGCGTTTCTACTGGGACGTGACCTCGAAGGCTCTGCCGTCACTGCAGCCCACGTCCTTGCCGCAACCGACGCCGTTTTCGGGGCCGTCGACGTCCTGGATTCGCGCTTCGCCGGCTATGCATTCACCCTCGCCGACGTGGCCGCCGACAATGCGTCGTCTGCCGGCTTCATCCTCGGTGGCACAGCGGTGAGCCCCGAAGGCATCGACCTTCGACTCACTGGCTGCGTCTTCGAGAAGAACGGCGAACTCGTAGCAACCGCTGCGGGCGCCGCCGTTCTCGGACACCCAGCGGCCTCTGTTGCCTGGCTTGTCCGTGAACTCGCTACCCGCGGACGCGGGCTCAAGGCCGGGCAGATCGTAATGTCCGGCGCACTCACCGAGGCGATCTCGGTCGCGCCAGGCGACACTATCGTCGCCAGATTCGATCGACTCGGTACCGTTGAAATCGCTTGTCGCTGAGAGGAATTGCTATGCCCCTAGTTCAGGTCACGATGGTGGAAGGCCGCACTGTCCAGCAAAAGCACGCCTTGATCGCTGCTCTCACACAGGCGGTTGTCGACTCAGTGGGTTCACCCGCAGACCGAGTGCGCGTAGCGATATACGAAGTCTCGGCCGACGACTGGGGAGTTGGCGGGCTCGCCTACTCAGTCGCGCGAGCGCCTAAGCCGGAAGGGAGCAGTTCATGACCGTCGCTACACCCGAAGAGCCAATGGCAGTTCGGCACTTCATCGACGGCGCGTTCGTCGACAGCCTCGACGGTAAGACCTTCGATTCAATCTCGCCGATCGACAACGCAGTCGTCGCAACAGTGGCCGAAGGATCCAGCGCTGACGCTGATCGCGCTGTCGAGGCGGCCCGTCGTGCCTTCGACGAAGGTCCCTGGCCCAGGATGAGTCCGGCTCAGCGTCGCAAGATCATCCATGCTGCGGCCGACAACATTGAGTCTCGTCTCGATCAGCTGGCCGCCTGGGAAACGCGCGATATGGGCAAGCCGATCGCCGAGTGTCGCAGCAAGGACGTTCCGCGCACCGCGCACAACTTCCGATTCTTCGCCGATTTCGCCGAACAATCACACACCGAGGCATTCCCTAAGCCGTGGGACAACGTTCTGACCTATACGTTGCGAGATCCAGTTGGCGTCTCGGCGTGCATTTCGCCATGGAACTTCCCGATGATGCTCGAGTCGTGGAAAGTGGCACCAGCGCTGGCATTTGGTAACACCGTGGTACTCAAGCCCGCAGAGCAATCTCCCGTCACGGCGTCACTTTTGGCGGAGTGCTTCGCCGAGGCCGGGATGCCCGAGGGTGTCTTTAACGTCGTTCAAGGCTTCGGGCCGGATGCAGCTGGAGAGCGCCTGACCACGCATCCGGGGGTTGATCTGGTCACCTTCACCGGCGAGAGCGCTACCGGACGCATCATCATGGGTAACGCGGCCAAGACCCTCAAGCGTGTGTCATTCGAGCTCGGTGGCAAGAGCGCAAGCATCGTGATGGCCGACGCCGATATGGACGCCGCGATCAAGGGCACGATCGACGGCATCTTCCGCAATCAAGGCGAGGTGTGCCTAGCCGGTTCACGGCTGCTCGTGCATCGATCGGTCTACAACGAATTCCTCGAACGCTACGTCGCAGCCGCTGAAGCTCTTGTCGTCGGCGATCCCCGCGACCTCGCTACCCAGATCGGTCCACTGGTATCCACCGAGCACCTCGACAAGGTGCTGTCCTACATTGAGATCGGAAAGCGCGAGGGCGGCAAGCTGATGACCGGTGGCTACCGAGTCACCGAGGGCGCGCTCGCCGCCGGAAACTATGTTGCCCCAACCGTTTTCGCTGATGTCGACAACTCATGGCGCATCGCGCAGGAGGAGATCTTCGGCCCAGTGCAAGTGGTGATCCCATTCGACACTGTTGACGAGGCGATCGGTCTGGCCAACGCCAACCGCTATGGCCTTGCGGGCATGGTCTGGACCACGAACCTCAACACCGCTCACAGGGTCGCTCGCGAGGTCCGCACCGGAACCATGTGGGTCAACTGCTTCTTCGTTCGCGATCTGCGAGCCCCCTTTGGTGGCATGAAGGATTCCGGTATCGGACGAGAGGGCGGGGCATACTCCGAGGAGTTCTTCACCGAGTCCAAAGCCGTCGTCATTCAGTTCCCGTCGTGACCAGGTCTCGCCGTGCGGAGTTGTAGGCCATGGCCGAGGTAACGACCGCACTTGCTGGCCTCACCGAGCAGCACATGATTCGCCTGTCGGTCACCGGCCGGGATGTACTCGTAGGCTTGATAGCGGGCCAAGTTGTCGCGTATGAGGATGGCTGCGGACATCGAGGGACATCACTAGCCGAGGGCCTCATTCGCGACTGTATCGTCACCTGCCCGGCACATTTGTGGCGCTATGACTTACGCACCGGGCATCGACACGATTCACCAGGTGGGTCACTGCCGCGCTTCAACGTGCAGATCGACGGCGACCTGGTCCGCATCGATATGCCCGATCTCCCACCCGAGAAGTCGCTACGCGAGATTCTGCTCGATCACGCCAAGGAAGGCCACGCATGACTGCGAATCATGGCGTTGATGTCGTTCTATGGGACATCGGCCAAGTTGTATATCAGAGCCCTTTCGAGCGCTTCGCCGAACTCGAGAACTTCGCAGGCATGCCAGCAGGCACCTTGCCTCGAGGTCCCTTTGCCACCGGTGGTGATCCCACGTATGACCTAGTCGATTCGGGTGCGCTCGGTGAACCCGAATACTGGGCGGGTATTGAAGCGATCGCCCGCGAAAGTGTCCCTGGCCTGCACATCTATGACGCTCTCCGAACTATCGGCTGGGAAGGCCGGGCCAGACCCGTTGTGGTCGAACTCCTTAATGACATTCCTAGCCGCTACCGACAGGCGGTGCTCACCAACGACGCCACCAAGTTTCTGGGTGCTGGTTGGCGTGAAACATGGGAACTAGCAGGCTATTTCGAGTCCATCGTCGATTCGCTCGACATCGGCGTACGCAAACCAGATAGTGCGGCCTATCTGGCCACGGTCGACCTCCTGAACGTTCCGGCTCACCGAGTCCTGTTCATCGACGACCTCACAGTGAACATCGACGGTGCCCAAGCGGCCGGGCTTCAAGGCTTTCGGTTCGAGACCACAGATGCCGAAGGCTCGGTCGCTGCCCTCCGCGAGCAACTCGGGCTGGCTTAGCGCACTCAGGTGTCGAGTCGAGCGTCTTCCAGCGAGGACGCGCCATCGATGATGAACTCCTTGCGCGGTGCGACATCGTTGCCCATCAGCAAATCGAATACTGCAGTGGCTGCGTCGACCTCTGAAACGGTGATGCGGCGAAGTGTGCGAGTACCAGGATTCATGGTGGTCTCGCGAAGTTGCGAGGCGTTCATCTCCCCCAGGCCCTTATAGCGCTGCGGCGTTTTGAACGACCTGCCCTTCGCCGTGAGATCGGCGAGCATACGGCGGTATTCGTCCTCTGAGTAGGTGTAGACGACTTCGTTGGCCTTGGTGCCGGGATTGGTTATCTCAAAGCGGTGAAGAGGCGGGACGGCCGCGTACACGCGTCCTGCCTCCAAGAGCGGATACATGTACCTATGGACCAACGTGAGCAACAGACAGCGAATGTGAGCACCGTCAACATCGGCATCTGACATCAAAACAATTTTGCCGTACCGCACCTGGTCGAGGTCGAAGCTGCGTCCCGACCCAGCGCCCACCACTTGGATGATCGCGGCACATTCGGTGTTCTTGAGCATGTCGGCCACGGTGGCCTTCTGCGTATTGAGGATCTTGCCGCGGATGGGCAGCAGCGCTTGAAACTCAGCGTCGCGCGCGAACTTTGCAGTACCCAGCGCACTGTCGCCCTCAACGATGAAGATCTCGCTGCGTTCGACGTCGTCGTTACGACAGTCGACCAACTTGGCCGGCAGCGCTGACGATTCGAGCGCGCTCTTGCGACGCTGGACATCGCGATGGGTTCGCGCGGCAACACGTGCCCGAGATGCATTGGCGATCTTGTCGAGTACGGCCTTGGTGGCAGTCTTGTCGCCGCGCGGTGGTGAAGTGAACCACTTGGCGAGTTCACGAGAGACGACGTTGGTGACGATCCGGGTCGCCGCTGGAGTCCCTAATACCTCCTTGGTCTGTCCTTCGAACTGCGGTTCAGCAAGGCGCACGGTGACTATCGCGGTGAGGCCTTCGGCGATGTCGTCCTTGGTGACGGCGTCTTCACTGGCTCGTAATGCCTTCTGGGCGCGAAGTTGATCGTTGATGGTCTTGGTCAGCGCTCGCTCGAAGCCGGCGAGATGAGTGCCACCCTTGGGCGTGGAGATGATGTTGACGAATGAGCGCACATCGCTCTCGTACCCGGCCCCCCAGCGCAGTGCGATGTCGACCCCGAGTTCGCGCTCGACGTCTTGGCTGCTCATGTGGCCTTTACCGTCGAGCACCGGAACTGTCTCGGTGAAATGACCGCTGCCCGCTAGCCGCAAAACACTGGTGACTGGCTCGTCCTGGCTGAGGTAGTCCACGAATTCGGTCAGCCCACCCTTGAAGCAGTAAGACTGCTCGGCGGGTTCGACATCGCGCAGGTCGCGGATCAAGATCGTGAGCCCTGGCACTAGGAACGCGGTCTGCCGCGCCCGCGCGTGCAACGCTGGCACGTCGAACTCGGCGTCCTTGGTGAAGATCTGCCGATCCGACCAGTAGCGCACTCGCGTACCGGTCTGACCCTTCTTCGCGCGGCCCGAAATCACCAGACCGCTCTTCTTGCTGAACTCAGCATCGGGCCCATCACCGGTGAAGACACCCGGAATACCGCGACGGAAAGACATCGTGTGAATCTTGCTCTCGCGATCGACCTCGATATCGAGTCGCTCGGACAGCGCATTGACCACTGAGGCCCCCACGCCGTGTAGCCCACCCGAAGCCGTGTAGGAGCCACCGCCGAACTTCCCACCCGCATGCAACTTGGTCATCACCACCTCGACCCCGGTGAGCTTCGTCTTGGGTTCAATGTCTACGGGGATCCCTCGACCATCGTCGAGAACCTCAACTGAACTATCGGGATGCAGCACCACCTCGATGCGGTGCGCATGCCCAGCCAGAGCTTCGTCGACAGAGTTATCGATGATCTCCCAGAGGCAGTGCATCAACCCGCGGCCGTCAGTGGAGCCGATGTACATGCCGGGCCGCTTACGGACAGCGTCGAGACCCTCGAGCACCGAGAGGTGCTTGGCCGAATAGCCCCCGGTGGTAGGCGTGCGTCCGGTGCCGCCCTTGGCTGATCCACCGTTGGCCGACGTCGACGATGCGGCGGATTCGGCGGTCATGGTGGGGCACACTCCGAAGCATTCACAGACGACAAGGCTGACTTTGCCAATGTAGTCGCCTCGGTCTTGCCCCTCTCACGAGACTCGCCGCGGCAGGCAGAATAGCCACCCTCCGTGCAGACGGCGTCTGGACTCATTAGGGTTACATCCACAACGGGCAGCGCGGCTCGTTGGTTAAACCGGGTGATCCACGTCACGATCGGCCTACTCGGACAGCAACACCGGAACAAGCGGCCAGCCTCAGACGTTGGACCGTGCGAGTATGAATTTAGACAGGAGGTACCGCAGGATGACCCCCACCCTGAGCCTGACCACACCACTGACCGCGCTCGATCGATGCGATCGCTGTGGCGCGCAGGCCTATGTCCGAGTGACTCTCACGGCCGGCGGTGACCTTCTCTTCTGTGGGCACCACTTCCGCGAGCATGAAGCGCGGCTCCGTCCCTTGGCGCTCGAGGTCCTCGACCAGACTGCCCAGCTCACCGAGTCAGCCGTCATCCCAGTCGACGACATTTAGGCCGCTCGTACTATCTGTCGCCTCCTCCAGGCAACCATCAAGCACCACCGGTCAAGCCGCCCTACAGGGCGCCTTGCGTCTCGATCTCGTCCGGTTTCGTCGACGATCTTGACCCTCGCAGCGCCTCATCGTCTCGGGCCACCTCATGCACTTGCCGCCGTAATCTCCGACCCGAATACATATCGGCATCAGCCGAGGTAACCAGCGCATCCAGGTCCGATGCATCAGCGGCCATCGCGGCGATTCCGAGCGAGATGCCCACCTGCGCCTTGGTTCGCCACACAGCCGTGATCTCGCTCTCAACTGCTGACGTGAAGCGTTGCGCACTGGGCGCGGCTCCAGATCCGAGCACAACGAATTCGTCGCCACCCCAGCGAGCCACCAAATCACTTGCGCGGCAGGCGGTTACCAAGGCCCTACCCACTGTGCGAATGAGCCGGTCGCCTTCGTCATGCCCAAAATTGTCATTGACCTGCTTGAGCCCATCGACATCGATGAAGATCACGAAGATGTCCGACGCGGTGCGAGCGGCTTGGGCCCGGATCAGCGGATAGGCAAGCTCGAGCCCATACCTACTCGCTATGCCCGTGAGCGGGTCAGAAGTCGCGACCCGCTCGAGGTCATCCTGAGCCAACGCAAGTCGGTGCAGGCCACGCACTCGAGACATGTGCACGATGACCGACGCAGCTTGAGAGACCAGCAGCACCACAAGCCAATCAACCCACCGGCCTGGAACAGAACCATCGGCCGAGGTCATGATGCTCCACGCAGTCATGGCTGCCAGCGAAACTATTGCGACGGTGAAGGTGACGGTGCTCAGCGCTGCGGCGCCCAGCACGATCATGAGGATGAACTCATAGCTGAGTTCAGTAGGACTCCCCGACTCATGGGCCGACCAGGCTGTGGTTGCGCCGATCAGCAGTGAACCTCCAACCGTCGCCCACCCCGCTGCGGCCACAGTGATGATATGGCGCCGAGCGGCCAGCATAAGAATCAGCAGGACAGCCGTGGGGCCAAGGCTCGTGACCAAGCGCCAGGTCGCCTGGTCCGCGGGGTGAGTGGCGGCGTCGACCAGGGCGAACAGGCCTAGCAGCGCCCCCATCGTGAGACACAGCCACGGAAGCTCGACAAAGCCGGCTTGGGCGACGATGGAGTCGGCACGGCTACCGCGGGCCGCTGGCTGTTCCACCTCAGCAGGCTAACGGCCCATTGCTCGCAGGTCTATGGTTTTGTACCACTTTGGCGTAGTCGCGGGCCGCTCAACCAGCGCCGACGAGGGCGTTGAACGAAAACTCAGACTCGCTTGGCAAGTTCGTCGGTGAGCCGGGTAAGAGCCGCGCTGGCCTGTCCCAGTGGAACGCACGCTCGGATGATCGCTAAGTCATCACATTCCACCGCGGCCCGGAGCGCCTTGGCAAACTCGTCTTCGGTATCTACTCGAACCCCAGTGCCCCGTCCGAAAGCCTTCACGAGTTCCTCGGCAGCAAGAAACGGAACGTCATTGAACGGCCCGTCGAGCATGGGCCGCTGAGTCCCAAAACCACCGTTGTCGAGCACGATGACGATCGGGTGTACCCCGTGGTGGGCAGCAGCCAGCGCTTCAAACCCCGACTGGAGGAACGACCCATCACCCAGTAGGACGACCGGGCGATGAGTTGGATCGGCCAAGCCAGCGCCCAAAGACGCAGGTACCGCATAGCCCATGGTCGCGTAGAAGGCACTCGACAACGACCACGCGGGGGCAGCAAGGTCGACCGCCGCGAACACACACTCACCGGGGTCGAGCAGCAGACCGTGTCGCTCGTCGATTCCTGCGGTGACCAGAGCCATCACGGTCTCGACGCTGAGTTCCGCGCCGGCCACCGGCTCATAGTCAAAGATTCGATCTGGCACCGAACGGTCTAGATCCAACTGCTGGTCGCCCAGTGCCTCAACCAGCGCTGGGAGGAACGCCCAGAGTGGAACGTGTCTGTAGGTGCGCGGTCCCACGGAAACTTCGGTGTCGCTACAGGCGATCATGCGGTCTTCCCTCAGGTGCGCCGTAAAGGCACCCAGAACCAAGTCACCTTGAATGACACCAAGGCTGAGGATCACATCGGCGCTCTCGACTCGTGCCACAACTTCAGGTTTGCTCACGGCTCCCATGTACTCACCGACCGCGAGCGGATGCCTCTCGGGGAAGAGCCCCTTAGCCAGTGAACTTGTGGCCACCGGAATTCCCGACACCTCAGCCAACGACAAAAGTGAATCGGCAACCCCCCTGCGCGCCACCATCGAACCAGACATCACCACTGCGGTACGCGATGCACGCAGGTGCTCAAGCACATCCGCGAGAGCGGCCTCAAGATGCACGGGATTGAGTTTGGGCAGGGTGATCTCGAGCGAGCCGGCAATATCAAGAATCGGAATCTCGACCATGTCGCGCGGTACCTCGATGTAGCCGGGCCGCTGCTGGGAAATCATGGCATCCAGAACACGATCAATCTCGGCGGCCGCGGTGAGCTGATCAGTGAGGACTGCCTGCGCAACGGTCAACTCGGAGAACACTCGAAGCTGTCCGTCAAAGTCCTTGATCTTGTGATGGATCAGCCGGTCAGCCTTGCGTTCGGCAACGCCAGGTGCGCCGCTCACAACAAGCAGTGGCACCGACTCCGCCCACGCCCCAGCGGTCGCGTTCGCGACCTTCAACGCACCTACGCTGAAGGTGACCACCACCACCCCAAGACCGCGAAGGCGGGCGTAGCCGTCTGCTGCAAAAGCAGCACCTTGTTCATCGGCGGTGATGTGGAGCGGGAAACCCTCACGATCCATTCGGTTGAACAGACGTAGCGCGTAATCCCCAACGATCCCGAAACCAGCATCTACTCCGCACTCACGAAGTCGACGAACAAGGTGTTCAGCAATGGTCGTGACCTCAGGTTCGTCGCTCACGGCGAGAGGATAACTGACGACCACACTCGGCAAAGCCGAGCCATCCGATAACGAGTCACGTGCTGTCCGTTTCCGCCTAGACCGGGACTACCGGAAGAAAGGTCGACGGCGTGAAGGTCAGATCACGTGATGCCTCGTGCCTCTCCTGGGACACCACGCCGTACGTGGTGGTTCGTTGCCGCACGGGACGCCCGACGCCAGCTGCCACCGCAGCGATGTCGTGCGGTGACTTCGCCGAGCCGAACTCTGAGCCGGCCATCCGCGAGATGGTCTCTTCCATCAAAGTGCCGCCGAGGTCGTTGACTCCTCCATTGAGCACCGTGCTGCACCCCTCGTCACCGAGCTTGACCCAGGAGCACTGGATGTTGTCGATGCGACCGTCGAGCAGGAGTCGAGCCATAGCGTGCACCGCGCGGTTGTCGCGAGCAGTAGGGCCGGGGCGGGCAATCCCCGCAAGGTAGATCGGCGCGTTGTGATGCACGAATGGCAGCGGTACGAACTCGGTGAATCCGCCTGACTCACCCTGCAAGCGGGCAAGCAGCATGATGTGCGCGACCCAATGCCGAGGTGCGTCCACATGGCCGTACATCATCGTGCTGGTGGTGGGGATGCCGACGCGATGCGCGGTCTGCACGACCTCGATCCACTGCGCAGTGGGCAGTTTGCCCTTGGTCATGATCCAACGAACCTCATCGTCGAGGATCTCAGCTGCAGTACCTGGCAGGGAGTCGACACCAGCTTCCCTGGCAGCGATCAAGAACTCCTCGATCGAGAGCCCAGTGCGGGAAACACCGTTCACCACCTCCATCGGCGAGTACGCATGCAGATGCAGATCAGGTGCCCCAGACTTCACCGCGCGAGCCAAATCAAAATACGCCGAGCCCGGCAACTGCGGATCGATCCCGCCCTGCATGCAGATCTCGGTAGCCCCGATATCCCATGCCTGACGGGCCCTTTCAGCCACCTCGTCGATTGACAAGCTATACGCGTCGGCGTCTGTGCGGCGTTGCGCAAAGGCACAGAAGCGGCAGCCGGTGTAGCAGACGTTGGTGAAGTTGATGTTGCGATTGACGACGTAGGTGACTTCGTCGCCCACTCGGTCGCGCCGGACGGAATCGGCAAGCGCACACACAGCGTCGAGAGCCGCGCCGTCGCTCAGCATCAACGTGAGTGCCTCGGCCTCGGTTAGCCCTGACGGCGAACGCTCAGCACTGCGCAGCGCAGCGCGGAAGTCACCCTCGAGTCGCACGGGCGCAGACCGGTCAATGCCCGCGGATGATTCGCCCAGCGCCGCCCAGTCGCCATAAACCTCGTCGAAGTCATTGCGGCGGTCAGAGGTGCGACCCTCTGTATCGATACTGGCGAACAGGTCGGTGCGGCCAGATGAAACCAGTGCGGCGTCTGGCTCCTGCCAGGGCAGCCCGACGGGAATGCGGCCTTCGACCGCAAGGCCGTCAGGCCCGCTGAGTGCCTGCACATGTGGCATCACCCGCGGGTCGAGCCAGGGCTCAGCGCGCAGGACGTACTCGGGATGTGCAGTGAGCCGCTCTCGCAAGGTGAAGCCGGCAGCGGCGGTGCGGGCAGTCAGATCGTCAAGTTCTGGCCAAGGACGCTCAGGGTTCACGTGATCTGGAGTCAGCGGCGACACACCACCCCAGTCGTCGATCCCAGCACCAATCAACCGTTCAAACTCGTCGGCGTCAGTGAGGTTGGGCGGCACCTGGATCCGCATACGTGGACCCATCACGATGCGCGCCACAGCGATCGCCGCGAGGTACTCGTCGAGGCCGACGTCCTCAGTAGAACGCATCGCGGTATCAGGCTTGGCCCGGAAGTTCTGCACGATAACTTCTTGGATGTGTCCGTAAGCCCGCGCAATCCGGCGAAGTTCGAACAGTGACTCTGCTCGCTCGGTGAGGTTCTCACCGATTCCCACCAAAATTCCGGTGGTGAACGGGATCGTGTGCCGGCCAGCGTCCTCAAGCACGCGGAGTCGAACTGCTGGTTCCTTGTCGGGCGAACCGAAATGGGCTCCCCCTGGCTCTGACCACAATCGGGTTGCAGTGGTCTCGAGCATCATCCCCATTGACGGGGCGACTGGCTTGAGCCGCTGCAATTCGCTCCACGACATGACGCCTGGGTTCAGGTGCGGCAAAAGTCCAGTCTCTTCCAGAACCCGAACAGCCATCGCGCGAACGTAGGAGAGCGTGTCAGAGTAACCAAGCTCGGCCAGCCACTCGGCGGCCTGCGGCCAGCGCTCCTCTGGGCGGTCACCCAAGGTAAACAATGCTTCCTTGCATCCCAGCGCTGCCCCCTGCCGAGCGATCTCGAGCACCTCATCAGGCGAGAGGTAAGGCGCAGGTAGGCGTCCAGGGACGGTTGCGAAGGTGCAGTAGTGACAACGGTCGCGACACAGCCGGGTGAGCGGGATGAACACCTTGCGCGAGTAGGTAATGACGCCCGGACGGCCGGCGGACTCGAGCCCCTGGTCGCGCAACCTCGACGCGATCGCGCAGAGTTGCTCGAGATCGTCGCCACGGGCCGCGAGCAGCGTGGCAGCCTCGTCGAGATCGAGTGTCTTGCCCGCTGCTGCGCGCGCCAGAGATCGTCGCAACGCGGTTGCCGTCGGCTCAGTCATCCTCGTACCGCCTTGATCACGTGGGGGTAGCAATCAGCATCCACTCTCGCATCGATCAGACTCGGACCAGTCGTCACAGTGCCAAGTGTCGCGCGGAGTTCATCAACATTCGTGACCACCGTACCGGCCAAGCCCATAGCGTTGGCAATCGCCGCGAAATCGACCAACGCGTAACCGACGGCTCCAGACCCACCTTGCGCCTGCTCCTGCTTGAGCTTGATCAGGCTCAACGTAGCGTCGTTGAACACGACAACGGTGATGTTGAGGTTGGCACGGGACAGCACCTCGAGCTCTGCCAACACCATGCCCAGCCCCCCATCGCCTGTGAAGCAGACAACGCGACGGTCGGGTCGAGCAAACGCCGCCCCGATCGCAGCTGGCAAAGCGAAACCCATGGTGGCCAGGCCATTAGAGATCAGGACGCCGTCGGGTTCGTCGGTCTGCCACAGTGGCATGACTGCCAACATGTGTGCCCCCGCGTCGACAGTGACGAGCGCATCGGCCATGAACTCAAACGTGGTTTCCACCAGGCTCTGGGGGCTGAAGCCCTCGACGTCAGTTGCGAGACCAGCTACCCGGCCAGCCCACCAAGCCGCTCCGGCGTCGGCGGCCCAGTCAGTCTCCGCGATCGAGATGACATCAGCCAGCAAGTCGGTGTACTCACCAATGACTACCAGCGGGTCGTCGAAGTACCTGACATCAGCTGCATAGCTGCCGAGGATGACGGTAGGGGCAGTGGTCGGCTCGTGGCCCGGCATCGGCTCGATCGAATCGACCCCGATTCCCAGTAGGAGGTCGACGTCGGCGAACAACGGGCGATCGGCCGCTACGCCCGTGAACAGACCCGCGTAAGTGGGCCAGTCGGAAGGGATAACGCCCATGGCCTGATACGTCACCATGATCGGCGCATTGATACCGGCAAGCGCAGCGCGAACGGCGTCCACAGACCGCACGGCGTCTTCACCGATGACGATGATCGGACGTTTCGCCCCTGCAATGAGCGCGCGAGCCTGATCGCGAACCTCAACGCTTGAGGGTGCGACGACAACCGGAGCAGGGGCCGCAACTCCTTCAGCTCGTGCGTCGAACGCGAGATGCACCGAACCACGAGGAGAGGTCATGGCGGTGGCGATCGCAGCACGAACGGCATCCTCGGGCGAGTTCTTGCTGAGCGTGCCGCTGAATTTGGTCAAGGGCGCGGCTGCCGCGACTTGATCAAGACGCTGGTGCCCAATACGCGAGATCGACGCCTGCGACATGGTGTCGCTGACCAGGAGAAGGGGATAGCGATCGAGCAGCGCCTGCGCCATACCGTTACTGGCGCTGGTGAATCCCGGCCCGCGAGTAACAACGGCAGCGCCCACTGAATTGGTGAGTCGCCCGAAAGTCGACGCCATGATGCACGACGCCGTCTCACTGTGCGCGAGCGTGAAGTCGATGCCTTCGTCGGCAGCCGCGCCGATCATGTCGAGGTTTGGTCCGCCGCCTGGAACGCCGAACATTCGGCGAACTCCGGCTTCCTTCAGACCTGCGGCAAGACTGCGCGCGAGTTCACGCGTCATCGGGCGTCCTCCTTGGGAGCGTTAACAACAAAATCCTTGGGCTCCGCGAGCCGAGGGAGCCACGCAATGTCGTGACCGTGCTCGTCGAGTTCAGGTGCACGAGTGAACGAAGAACTCTGCGTTTCACTGAACTTGATCGGCGAGCCGACGATGTCGACCGTGCCGCCCGCAGGGTGGTCGACCGTAACGATCATGTCGCGTGCGACCACGTGTGGATCGGCAGCGATGTCTGCGGCACTGTTAACAGGCCCACAGGGAATGACTCCAGCCAACGCCGCGACAACTTCGTCGGTAGTGCGCGAGGCCGACCAACTCTCGACGATGTGGTAAACCTCCGCGGCGTGGGCGATTCGTGCCTCGTTGGTGGCGTAGCGCTCATCGCTGCCCAGCTCGGGTTTACCCATGATGTTCGAGAGCAGCTGCCAATGCGGATCTGACGGCGCTGCCACAGCCACGAAACCATTGCTGGATCGAACAACACCGTACGGGCACAGCAGCGGATGCGTGTTGCCTTGTGGCGCAGGGCTAGTGCCGGTCATGGAGTACTGGTAAACGATGCGCTCGGTCAACGCGAGCACAGAGTCATACATCGCGACGTCGACGAGTTGACCGACACCGGTGTGCTCGGCATGGCGAACAGCCGCCAGGATTCCACAGGCCGACAGGACCGCCGGGAAGATGTCGCCGACGCCTGGACCGACCTTGACCGGATGCGACGCATCGGATCCAGTGACCCCGAGCACACCACCCATGGCCTGGGCGATGATGTCGAACGCTGGCCATTCTGAATACGGGCTCTCACCGGTGCGTGGATCTCCGAAGCCGCGGATGGTTGCGTAGACCAAAGCTGGGAATCGCTCGTGCAGCGATTCGTACGACAGGCCAAAACGATCCATCACGCCAACTCTGAAGTTCTCGACCAACACGTCACAGTCGGCGATGAGCGCAAGTAGGTCAGCCACGCCCTGAGCCGTTTTGAGGTCGAGGCAGACGCTGCGCTTATTGCGATTGACGCTGGCGAAGTAGCCGCCGTAGCCCCGGCTGGCACCTGCATCACGCTGATCCTCGGGGACAAACGGGCCCCAGAGTCGAGCAACATCGCCCGCCACCGGCTCAACTTTGATGACGTCCGCACCCATGTCAGCTAGCAACATCGTGCAGAACGGACCAGACAAAACTTGGGTGAGGTCGACAACCCTTAGCCCAGCGAGCGGCCCTGCCACGGCGTGACCCCAAACTGTCGACACTTATGAGACGGTGCGTCACTGTAACTGCAACGACACGCGAACACTACCGGTGGCCAGATCGCACTTTGGCGGCTAGGGTCATCCAAAGTGTCTGCACTCGCAGACGCGCGGCAGAAATGGGAGTCGCATATGGCAATCAAGGTTGCGAAGTTCAGGGATGTATCCCAGGGCACGCAGGTGGGTCAGTTCCAGGTCGGTGAGCGGGATGCGGTTCACAGCCTCGATCACATTGATCCCAAGTACAAGATGTTGCTCGATGACCCGGTCACGGCAACTGTTGCCGTCATCGGAAGCACTGGTCGCGCGAACCTCACTCCGGTGTGGTTCGACTACGAGGGCGACCTCGTGTTGCTCAACCTCGCGACACACCGCAAGAAGGTCGACTGGATCCGCGTTAACCCCCAGGTGTCCTACCTGTTGGTCAACCCGGCCAACCCGTACCACTGGATCAGCATCAAGTGCACGGTTGTCCGCGAGATCTCTGAGGATGACCCGGTAGAAGGCCCGCGCGTCACAGCGCAGCTCGACAAGATCTGGACCAAGTACACGCTGCAGGACGGCGCATACGGACTTCGCGACCCAGGTCACGACGAGCGTCGCATCCTCTTCGAATTGGCAGTCGACTCAGTCGCTACCTTCGGTGTCCCGTAAATCGAGGGTCGCACCTTAACTCGACAGCCTCATGCACGACAGGGTCGTCCGTTACCGCGCTGGTAGCGGGCGGCCCTGTGTCATCTTCCAAGGAGTTCCACGTACATGACCACCATGCCTCGAGTCGCTGTTGCCGGCGGCAGTATCGGCGGCCTCACGGCAGCACTAACCCTGCGCGATATAGGTTGCGAGGTCGACATCTACGAGCGTTCGTCGGCCAAGCTGGAATCTCGGGGCGCAGGTATTGCAGTCCTTCAGGAAACCTCGCGCTATTTGACCCAGCGAATGGGCTTGCCGCTCGATGCGTTTTGCTCGAGCACCAGTCGCTTGCAGTTCCTCAACGCCGACGGCACAGTGCTGCACGATCAGCATCACGACTACCACTTCTCGGCGTGGAACACGATCTATCGCTTCTTGCACACCGAGTTTGAGCGCATCCCTGACCGCTATCACCTCGGCTCCGAGGTCACCTCATTCGTCAGCGATGACGACGGCGTCACCGTGAACTTCACCAGCGGCGACCCGTTGCACGTCGACCTGCTGGTCTGCGCCGATGGCATCAAGTCACCCGCCCGGCACGCTCTCTTGCCCGACGTAAAGTCGGAATATGCGGGGTACGTGGCCTGGCGTGGCACCGTGCCCGAGAAGGACCTCAGCCCCGAAACCTATGACCTGCTGTATGACGCGCTCACCTACCAGGTGCTCGAGAACAGCCACATCCTCGTCTACCCGATTCCTGACCACGACGGTGCAACCTCGCCGGGCCACCGCCTCATGAACATTGTTTGGTACCGCAACCTCACGCCCAATGGCGACTACGAGGCGGCATTCACCGATACCACCGGATACGTACACGACATCTCACTACCTCCGGGCGCCGGGCGTAAGGAAGTTCTCGACGAGGTCCGAGATTTCGCGCGTGCTCAACTCGCGCCAGCAATCGCAGAGGTCGTCACCAGCGTCGACGAACTCTTCGCCCAGGCAGTCTTCGACATCACGGTGCCGCACATGGCTTTTGATCGGGTCTGCATCATCGGTGATGCCGGCTCCACCGCTCGGCCACATGCTGCTGCTGGTACCGCGAAGGCCGCTGAAGACGGCTGGAGCCTGGCCGAGGAGATCGAACGCGCCAACGGCGACGTTCGTACCGCGCTGCCCGTATGGGAGGCACGCCAACTCGCGGTAGCCAGTCAAGTCGCCGCACGTGCACGCACTGTCGGCACGGCCTCGCAGGTCAACAGCACCTTCGGCCCCGATCACCCCAACCTGCTGTTCGGCCTGCGCGGATCGGGGCTGTGAAGTTCGAATGACTACCGAAACACCAATACTGACAACGGATTTCGCGTGCGTCATCAACGGCGTCGACATCGCCACCGAGTCCTGGATCGATGTGCTCGATCCAGGTACTAGCCAGCCGTTTGCCCGGGTTCCCGACGCCGGTGCCACAGAAATCGACTCGGCCGTCAAGGCTGCGCGCGCTGCAGCTCCGGGATGGGCAGCTACTCCGCCAGTCGTCCGCGGACGAATCCTGCGCGCTATCTCGGCGCTGATCAGCGAACGCCGCGAAGAACTCGCCCGGTTCGAGAGCATGGACACCGGGAAGCCACTGCGTCAGGCCTACGCAGATGTCGATGTGGCCGCTCGCTACTTTGAGTTCTACGCATCCATCGGTGAGACGCTGTTCGGCGACACGATGGGCCTCTCCCCCGACCATTTCGCGTACACCTTGCGCGAGCCACTGGGTGTTGCCGGGCACATCGTCCCCTGGAACTACCCGCTGCAGATTAGTGCACGCACCGTCGCACCTGCGCTTGCAGCTGGAAACACCAGCGTCCTCAAGCCTGCCGAGGAAGCTCCCCTGGGAGCAATCCTGCTGGCTCGCATCGCCCGTGAAGCCGGCCTGCCTGCAGGGGTCTTCAACGTGGTCACCGGTTACGGCGACACAGCAGGTTCGGCACTTGCTGCGCACCCGGGTATCAACCACATGTCGTTCACCGGCTCTAACGAGGTCGGCGCTCTCGTCACCATCGCAGCGGCTCACAACCACATACCCGTGGTACTCGAACTCGGTGGCAAGTCACCCAACATTGTTTTTGCCGACGCCGATCTCGACCTCGCTATCCCGATGATCGCCAACGCAATCGTGCAGAACGCCGGCCAGACCTGCTCAGCGGGCTCTCGACTCCTCGTCGAAGCCTCCATCCACGCCGAGCTCGTCGAACGGCTCACCACTGGCTTCGCGGCGATCACCTTGGGAGTAGGTCTCGACAACCAGGAACTCGGTCCGCTCATCTCGGCTAAGCAACGAGATCGCGTGGTGTCCTTGGTATCTGGCGCTATTGCCGATGGCCAGGGCGTGCTGCGAACCGGCGGCAAAGTGCCACCGGCGTTGGCCGACCAGGGCTTCTTCTACGAGCCCACTCTCATCGACAACGTCGATCCAACCGCGGAGATCGCCCAGGTTGAGGTCTTCGGCCCAGTGCTGGTCGTCACCCCATTCGACGATGAGGCACAGGCTCTCGCGTTCGCCAACGGCACCGACTACGGACTAATTGCCGGTGTGTGGACCCGTGATGTTGGACGCGCACACCGTATGGCGCGTGGCATCGAGGCCGGCCAGGTGTTCGTGAACACCTACGGTGCGGGCGGCGGCGTTGAGCTGCCGTTCGGTGGCGTCAAGAAATCCGGACACGGCCGCGAGAAGGGTGTCGAGGCCATGATCGGCTATACCCAACTCAAGTCAGTGGTGGTTCGGATCTCGTGAAGTCTGACCCACAGTTGGCCTCGCTCGCTGAATCGTTGTCGGGCACCGACCACGATTCGGCGAGTTCGACCACGGTGGGACGCGGCTCCCCCGAAGCCATCTACGAGGATCTTCGGGCGCGCATCCTGTCCGGGGCCATTGCCGCGGGCGCCGACCTCGTCCAGGTGAAGGTGGCTGACCAATACGGCGTCAGCCGTGGGCCCGTGCGCGAGGCATTCCGTCTTCTTCAGCGCGAAGGGCTCATCGTCTCAGAGGTCAACCTTCGAGCCAGGGTCACCGAGCTATCCGCGGACGAGGTCGATCACCTATACGCCCTGCGCGTGGTCAACGAGTGTCTGGCCTTGCGAGTCAGCGTCCCGTTGTTCTGCAGCGCCGAACTCGACGAACTCGATCGCCTGGTAGCCGATGTGGCGCAGTCGACCCCATTGGGTTTTGGTGCCTGGGAAACCCAGCACGAACGCTTTCACTCGCTGCTCCTCGTGCACGCAGGCAGTCGGCTGCGTAACTCGTTGGCGCACTGGGCCGAATACACAGAGCGCTACCGCCGCGTGTATGTCACCGAGGGCGATGGTGGCTGGATGCTCGGCGCTAGCGAGCACTCGCTTATGGCCCAAGCCTGCCGCGATCGCGACGTCGAAGCGGCGGTTTCCCTACTCGCCCAGCACTTGTGCCGCGCCGGCTTGACCCTGATCGCAATGATCGATCCGAGCCATGAGCCTCGACTGTTGCGCGCGTCTTTGCAACAGGTATCCCAACGCGCTCTCGATCTGACATCGTGACGCGCACGGGCAACTGCCCGTGCACGTGTCTCGCCTGATCAGGCTTCGATGTCGTCCATTGCCGAGTCGACCACGAGGGTGCCCAGCGCGCCGAGCACCGCAGGTGCCAGATCGCCAACACCCGATGCAGCGTGCTCGATGAGGTCGGCCTTCATTCCGTTTGACCAGAACAGACCAATGTGTCGCTCGACAGCGATGATCGCTGGGGCAAGCCCCTTTGACTCATTGTTCGACGCGATCTGATTGGCCATACGCACCAAGGTCGCAATCGCGTTAGCCCGATAATCGGTGCTGTGCGGCTTAAGACCAAGATCCTCAGCGGATGCAAGCCCACCAGCGGTAAGGGTCGGACGGATTTCCACCGCCGTGACCTTGTACTCGGGACAGTTGGTGGCCCAGTCGGAGTAGTCAGTGGTGACGACGTTCGCGCCGCTGAGCGGGAAGTGGAACGTGGTGTAGACGACGCCTGGCGGAACGCGATCTGAGATGCGGGCCCGCATGGTCGTAGCGCCGACACGACTGGCGAGTTCAACCCAAGAGCCGTCGGTGATCCCACGGAGCTCGGCATCGGCCTCGTGGATCTCGAGCATGTCCTCGCCATGCCACTCGATATTGGCAGTGCGACGAGTCTGCGCACCAACGTTGTACTGGCTCAGTACCCGTCCGGTGGTCAGCAGCAGCGGAAACTTGCGAGTGCTGCGCTCGTCGGTAGGTACGACTCCAGTTTCCATGAATCGGCCCTTGCCACGGACGAAGGCCGCCTTGTGCATGATCGGCGTGCCTTCGGGGTTGGCCGCGTTACATGGCCACTGCAGGCTGCCAACCGCATCGAGTTTGGCGAACGAGACACCCGCGAAAGTCGGTGTCATTGCGGCGATTTCGTCCATGATCTGCGACGAGTGGTCGTAGTGCATGGGGTAGCCCACGGCCGTGGCCAACGCGCAGGTGACCTCCCACTCGGACTTGCCCGTACGCGAGGTCATCACCGGACGCACTCGGTTGATTCGTCGCTCTGCGTTCGTGAACGTGCCGTTCTTCTCCAGGAAGGACGTACCCGGCAAGAACACATGCGCGAAGGCGGCGGTCTCGTTGAGGAACAGATCCTGAACGATCACCAAGTCCATCGAGCCGAGCGCGGCCTTCACGTGGCGCGTGTTGGGATCAGACTGCGCGATGTCCTCGCCCTGCACGTAGATTCCACGGAACTCGCCGACCAGCGCGGCGTCGAACATGTTGGGAATACGCAAGCCAGGCTGCGACTGAAGCTTGGTGCCCCACATGGCTTCGAACTGCCCGCGCACTGTGTCGTCGGTGACGTGACGGTAACCGCTGAACTCGTGGGGGAAGGAACCCATGTCGCAGGCGCCCTGAACGTTGTTCTGACCGCGAAGTGGGTTGATCCCCACGCCCTCGCGACCGATGTTGCCAGTGAGCATCGCCAAGTTGGCCATACCCATCACCATCGTGGAACCTTGGCTGTGCTCGGTGACACCCAGACCGTAGTAGATGGCGCCGTTGGTCTCAGTGGCGAAAAGCCTTGCCGCAGCGCGGATGTCGTCGGCCGGTACTCCGGTGGGGATCGACATCGCCTCGGGCCCGTTTTCCGGACGCTTGATGAACTCAAGCCATTCGGCGAACGATTCTGTGTCGCAACGCTCGTCAATGAAGGCCTGGTCATACAGACCCTCGACCGCGATCACGTGCGCGAGTGCGTTGATGATCGCGACGTTGGTGCCCGGCTGCAACTGCAGGTGGTAGTCGGCCTCGACATGGGCCGACTTGACGAGGTCGATGCGCCGAGGATCCACAACGATCAAGTGCGCGCCCTGACGCAGGCGACGCTTCATCCGCGAGCCGAACACGGGGTGCGCCTCAGTGGGGTTAGCCCCGATCACCATGATGACGTCGGTCTTGCCGATCGACTTGAAGTCCTGGGTACCGGCGGAGGTGCCAAAGGTCGTGCTCAGCCCGTAACCGGTTGGGCTGTGGCACACACGCGCGCAGGTGTCGACGTTGTTGTTGCCGAATGCGGCGCGGATCATCTTCTGAACGACATACACCTCTTCGTTGGTGCAGCGAGACGAGGTGATGCCGCCGATGCTGTTGACGCCGTACTTCGCCTGAATGGCCTTGAGGCCATTAGCCGCGTACTCGATGGCTTCATCCCACGAGACGACACGCCATTCGTCAGTGATCTTCTCGCGAATCATCGGACTCGTGATTCGGTCATCGTGCGAGGCGTAGCCCCAAGCAAAGCGGCCCTTGACGCACGAGTGGCCTTCGTTGGCGCCGCCCTTCTTCGAGGGGGTCATGCGCACTACTTGGTCGCCGCGCATCTCGGCCGTGAAGGAACAGCCAACACCGCAATAGGCGCAAGTGGTTTCGACCTTGCGAGTGGGCGTACCCAACTGGATAACGGTCTTCTCTTGCAGGGTGGACGTGGGGCATGCCTGAACGCAAGCACCACACGACACGCATTCGCTGTTCATGAAGTCGAGGCCGCCGGGGCTGACCTTCGATGCAAATCCGCGACCCTCGATGGTCAACGCAAAGGTGCCCTGCACCTCGCCGCAGGCGCGCACGCAACGACTACACGCGATGCACTTGGACTCATCGAACGAGAAGTACGGGTTGCTGTCATCAGTGGGGGCGTCGAGGTGGTTTGCTCCGTCGTAGCCGTAGCGAACATCACGCAAACCCACAACACCGGCCATGTCCTGGAGTTCGCAGTCGCCGTTGGCCGGGCAGGTAAGGCAGTCAAGCGGGTGGTCGGAAATGTAGAGCTCCATGACCCCCTTGCGCAGCTTCTCGATCTTGGGGCTCTGCGTGTGCACGACCATGCCCGGCTCACAGGGGGTCGTGCACGAGGCGGGGGTGCCGCGTCGGCCATCGACCTCGACAAGGCAGAGCCGACACGAGCCGAACGCCGCGAGTGAATCGGTAGCGCACAACTTCGGAACCGACATCCCAACCTCGGCTGCGGCACGCATGATCGACGTACCCGCGGGCACCTCGACGGTGTTGCCGTCGATAGTGAGAGTGACCAGTTCAGTGCTGGTCGAGGCTGGGGTGCCGTAGTCGGCATCACGCATGATGGTCATCGCTGAAAGTCCTCTGGGAAGTGCCGCAATGCACTCTGAACGGGCATCGGGGTGAGCCCGCCCATCGCGCACAACGAGCCGTCGGTCATGAGGTCGCACAGGTCATTTAAGAGTACGAGATTGCCAGGCCGATCGACACCCTCACGGATCTTGTCGATAGTTTCAACGCCGCGAACGGCGCCGATGCGGCACGGCGTGCACTTGCCGCAGGATTCCTTCGCGCAAAACTCCATCGCAAATCGGGCTTGCAGTGACATATCGACGCTCTCGTCGAACACCACCACTCCCCCGTGCCCGACCATGCCGCCAGCAGCGAGCATGGCTTCGTAGTCGAGTGAGACGTCGAGCTTGTCGGCTGGGAAGTAGGCGCCGAGAGGGCCACCAACCTGCACCGCGCGCACCGGACGACCAGAGCGAGTGCCACCACCGTAGGTGTTGACCAACTCAGAAAGCGTTATCCCGAATGGGATTTCGACGATGCCACCTTGAGCGATGTTGCCAGCGAGCTGGAACACCTGGGTACCACGTGAGCGTTCAGAGCCGAGCGCTTGGTACGCGGCAGAACCGTCGACCAGGATGCCAGGCACCGAGGCAAGAGTCATGACGTTGTTGACCAACGTCGGCATTCCGAACAGGCCCTCGAGAGCAGGAATTGGAGGTTTGGGGCGGACCATGCCGCGGAGCCCCTCAAGGCTCTCGAGCATTGCGGTCTCTTCACCGCAGATGTAGGCGCCTGCTCCCACTCGTAAGCTGAGGTCAAACGCGTGTTCGCTACCGAGCACACCGTTGCCGAGTAGGCCGTTGAGGTACGCGATCTCCAGCGCCTCACGCATGGTGTCATTCGCATCGGGGTACTCAGAGCGCGAGTAGATGAATCCTTGGGTTGCCCCAGTGGTGATCCCAGCGATCACCATGCCTTCGATCAGCGTGAATGGGTCGCCCTCCATCAGCATTCGGTCAGCGAAGGTGCCGCTGTCGCCTTCGTCGGCATTGCAGCAGACGTACTTCTGATCGGATTGCGCACCGCGAACCGTGCGCCACTTGATTCCGGCGGGGAAGCCAGCGCCGCCACGTCCGCGCAAGCCTGAGGCGAGAACTTCCTCGACTACCGCGTCGCCACCGATTTCGAGCGCGCGGCGCAGGCCAACCAGCCCGCCATGTGCCTCATAGTCGTTCAGGCTCAACGGATCCACGATTCCGACGCGAGAGAAGGTGACCCGCTGCTGGTCTTTCAGCCAGGCGATCTCCTCTACGATTCCCACGCTGAGCGGGTGATCGGACCCGGCGAGGAATCCAGCGTCAAACAACCCGGCTACATCAGATTCGGTCACAGGGCCATAGCCAACTCGACCAGACTCGGTGACGACCTCGACGAGGGGCTCTAGCCAGAGCAGCCCTCGTGAGCCGTTGCGGATCAGGGTCACGTCAGCACCACGGACAGCGGCCTCACGAGCAATGGCAACCGCCACATCATCGGCACCGACTGAGCGAGCCGCACTGTCGCGAGGGACGTAGATCGTGGTCATGCGTTTACCTCATCACGAGCAGTGGCCACAGCGCGCGTCAAGGAGTCGAGGTTGACGCGCCCGACGAGCCGCTCGTTGACCAGAACGGCCGGTCCGAGCGCGCAGTTGCCCAGACAGAAGACCTCGACGACGTCGACTGATCCGTCGGCGCTCCGACTCCCGACCGGCGCGATCGATTGTTCAATCGAGGTGACGAGCTCACGTGACCCGTTCGCCTGGCAGGCCTCAGCCACGCACACCGAGACGATGATGGGAGCCGGCGGCGAGGTACGCAGCTCGTGATAGAAACTCAAGACACCGTGGGTGTCGGCGACCGAGACGTTGACGTGCTTGGCAACGATGCCGACCGCCTCGCGCGGTACATAACCGAACTCGTGTTGCAGAGCCTGAAGTGCGGGCAGGATCAACCGTTCACCTTCCGACAGCAGGTCTAGAACCTGCTGTGCGGCCTCGGCCGACCAGGTGGAGTAACGCGACACCACGAAGTGCTCCTTTGCACGATGACGGCTCGCACGGCCGCGCAGCACAGTCTAGGCCGCGGCAACCCCAGTGGTGAACGCCAAGGGGCCCAATCCTGCGTGTCCGGAGAGGTCGCACGCGATCGTGATGAGACGAGGTCCACTCGAGGGAAACCCCTCAAACGTCCGGGGGTTGCCCCAGCCGGGACGCACTCAGGCACGCCTCACAGGCCATTCACGTGGCTAGTCGAGCCAACGGCCCCCGATGCCACCGCCAATTCCACCATCTTGCGCACGTGTCTACGCTGGCGGTTTCCTTGAAGGAACTTTGCCCCGCCGACGATCGGAGAGACCAAATGACCACGGTTGTCCGGAATGCGCGTGTCTGGACCGCGGACCCATCGCGGCCGTGGGCTGAAGCATTCGTGATCGATTCAGGTCGGATCACAGCAATCGGCAGCGATTCGGCCATCTCGTCGGCGTTCACCGGCTCCACGACAATCGATGCCGGTGGCCAACTGGTGATCCCCGGAATCATCGACAGCCACAATCACATCCGACTCGGCTCAGGTGACGGCGCCGTACAGCTCGCAGGTGCCAAGTCACTCGCGCAGATCCGGCACCGCATCGCCGAGTGGCTCGACGAGAACCCCGACTCGCAGTGGGTGTACGGCGAAGGCTTTGACTACGCGGCACTACCCGACGGACGCCGTCCACGGGCCAGTGATCTCGAAGGCGCGTGCGGTGGGCGCCCAGCGATGCTGCTCGACTACAGCGTGCACGCGGCGTGGTTCAACCGTGAGGCCCTCGCCGCGCTCGGTGTCGGCTCCGCAACAACACATGTGCCCTATGGAGAGTTTGAGCACGACCCCGACACCGGCGAACTCACCGGATATCTCAACGATTACGCCACCTACGGGCTCTCACGTGCCGGGCTCTCCGCACTCGAGCAACTGGTGCCCGTCTTCAGCAAGCAAGCCCAGTACGCCCGAGTACGAGCCGGGCTGCACATGGCTGCCGGCTTCGGGATCACCACGATCGTCGAGCCGCAGAATTCGCTCGATGACCTAGTGCTGTTCCAACAGGCCCGCGACCAGGGCGAGTTACGTTCCCGAGTCATCGCCGCGCTCTTCCATCCAGTGGGAACCACCGATGCCGAGCTCGATGAGTTCGCTGCCTCAATCGCTAAGCACCGCGACGACCACTTCCGGGTGGGGCCGATCAAGCTCTACATCGACGACATCATCGAGCCGCATACGGCTGCGATGTTCGAGCCGTATGCCAACAAGCCGGACACCAATGGCCGCACGTACTACGACCAAGACACCTTCGACTCGATCATCGCTCGGCTTGATGCTCGGGGCATGCAGTGCTTCGTGCATGCAACCGGTGATCGCGGAAACCACATGGTGCTCAACGCATTTGAGCATGCCCGCAAGGTCAATGGCACGCGCGACAGCCGGCACCAGATCGTGCACGTCGAAAGCCTGCAGCCAACCGATATCCCCCGCTTCGCCGAACTCGGGGTCGTCGCTTGCATGCAGCCCCGACACTGTGGGCCCGAGATCATCGAGGACTGGCGAGCCAATGTCGGCCCGCAGCGCTGGCGATATGCATGGCCGATGCGCAGTTTGATGAACGCCGCAGCCCCCATGGCATTCTCGAGCGACTGGAATGTGGCTGAGATGGATCCGATGGTGGGCCTGTACTCAGCAGCCACGCGAGCATCGCTAGACGGCACTCAATCATGGGTGCCCGAGGAGACGATCCCGGTTGAGGCGGCACTGCGGGCGTACACAACTGGCGGCGCCTGGGCCAACTTCTGTGACTCGGATCGCGGGTCACTGACTCAAGGTCGGCTGGCAGATTTCGTGATCCTGTCGAACGACATATTCAGCACCGAACCTGCTGCACTGCTAGAGACACGAGCCGAGTTGACCGTGGTCGGCGGCGAGATCGTGCACGCCATCTAGCTGAGCGGTCTAGTCGAGCGTCCTACGAGCCGGCGTCGCTGTCTGAGACTTGCTGCACCTGGAAGCCATAACTGCGGGCGTGGAGAAGGTCTGACGCCTCGACCTTGGCCTCGAGTTCAGCTGCCGTCTCGGACTTCAGCATCAATCTGCCGGCCCACACAAGTAGGGCGAGGATGGCTGCGCCCGGAACGATAAAGGCAAGGGCCCCAGGCAGAATCATTAATTTGAAGATGACAAAGCCCACGAGTCCACCGGCCGGCAACGTGAGGCACCACGCAATCAGATGGCTGAAAGCGTGACCGCCTGCTTGGGCCTCAGCGACTTGGTCGCGATTACCGTCGAGGTCGAATTTGCCGCATCGTGAAAGCCATTGGTGAAGTCGAACAAAATCGCCATGGCTACGGTGAGAACGGTAACCAGCAAGACAACGGTCATAGGCGAAAGATGGCCTAGCGCGAGCGCAATAACAAATGTCGCCCACCAATTCGACCAGGCGGCTGATCTCCGACCATGCATGACCGGCCGCGCCGCACTAAAGATCATGTTCTAGCGTGACCGCATGACCACCGCAGCGGAGCACTGGCGTCTCGCACTTGCCGACTGGGCCATACCACCCGAGATCTTGTCGATGGCGCCCGAGTCACCGTGGATTCATCCCGTCGAAATGTTCACCGTGAGTGGCGATATCCCCGATTCACCGTCACACCAGCGAGCCCGCGAAGCTTTGCCCGAAGGTGGCAGCGTGCTCGATGTCGGCTGTGGTGGAGGCCGCGCCTCGATGGCGGTAGCCCCGCCGGCCGGGCTGGTCATCGGGGTCGATCACCAGCCGGCCATGCTCGACAAGTTCGAGCATGCTGCTCGCGAACGCGGCGTTGCGAGCCAAACCGTGCCGGGTGACTGGCCCGAAGCCGCGCCGCGATCGCCAGTCGCTGATGTCGTGGTGTGCCACCACGTCGCCTACAACGTCCCCGACCTCACACCTTTCCTGCTCGCGCTAGACGAACACGCGCGCAACCGCGTGGTACTCGAGCTGCCGACCCTGCATCCGCTCACGCATATGTCACCGTTCTGGGACGAGTTCTGGGGTCTCACAAGACCCACCTCACCCACCGCCGATGACTGCCTAGCCGTAGCGCGTGAAGCTGGATTCGACGCGCACATTCAGATCTGGGAAGACCAGGAGCTGAGCATGCGAGCGCAGTTGCCGGTGGAGCAACAGGCGCGGTTCCTCCGTATTCGACTCTGCCTGCCCGAGGATCGCGAACCGGAGTTGGTCGCCGCGGTCCTGGCTGCAGGCGAGCCACCGATCAGGTACACAGCCACTCTGTGGTGGGACAAGGCGAAGTAGCACTACCGACCGCGAGTGGCAGCCTCGGCTGAGTCGTGATGCACTGATGCCCGAGGCAAATTCGCGACGCAGTGCGCACCGACTTCACGTCTTCCAGGGAGAGCAGTGGCCGACGACGAACCCGCACCACGCGATGTGTCTCGACGCACGTTCCTGCGCGTTTCCGCAATAGTTGGCCTCGCGGCTGCGGCTGGCATCGGGATTGTCACCCTCGCTCAGCGCGGCACTTCCGGAGCCGTTGATGCGATTCGGTCAGCCTTGCAACTCCCCAAGCCCACCGATCCCGCCGCCGCGCTCTCAGCGAGCGTGACCCCCTCGCTACCCGGGCTAGCGCCTGCGATCACTGCCAACTCTGACTTCTACCAAATCGACGTCGCCATGACTGTGCCTGTGGTCGACGTCGACACCTGGCAGCTCACCATCGACGGCCTGGTCGATGCACCAATGCATCTCACGTTCGATCAGCTCACTGCGCTTCCGAGCATGTCGAGGTACATCACCTTGAACTGCGTCAGCAATCCGGTCGGTGGCGATCTCGTCGGAACCGCACTGTGGCAGGGGGTTCGGCTCACGGACCTACTTGCGAGCGTAGGTGTGCATCCAGATGCCGATCTCGTTCTGGGCAAATCTGTCGACGGCTTCACCGCCGGCTTCCCGCGTGCACTGCTTGACGACGGCCGAGATGCCATGGTGGCGTATGCAATGAACGGTGAACCGCTACCCGCGATCCACGGCTTCCCCGTGCGCCTCATTGTGCCGGGTCTTTACGGATATGTGTCGGCCACCAAGTGGCTCAGCCAGATCAAGCTCACCACTTTGGCCCGCGATGTTCCGTTCTGGTTCTCGCGCGGTTGGTCCACCGATGGCCGGGTCGAGTCGGCCTCCCGCATCGACGTGCCACACGACGGCACCAAGGTGGCAGCCGGCCCAACAGCGATCGGTGGTCGAGCCTGGCACCAGCACACCGCAGTGGGCGCTGTGCAGATCAGCATTGATGAAGGCCCGTGGCAAGACACCACGTTGGCCGACAAGATATCGGTCGATACCTGGCGACTGTGGTCCTTCACGTGGGATGCCACACCGGGAAAGCACCAACTCCGTGTTCGCGTGATCGATGGCAACGGCACCGCCCAGTCGGAGCAGGTCCGTGACGTCCTGCCCGGTGCATCAAGTGGCCTGCACACCATCACTATCAACGTCTGACCAAACACTTTGCGCGGCGCTGCGCCGTGTCGCCATTGCGCCGTGTACTCGTCGCGCCGTTTAGCCATTGCGCCGTTGAGCCGTTTCGCCACTTCGCCGTTGCGCCCAGCGATCCCCTGTTGTCGGAGGGACGTGCAACGATCTGAGCTAGATCGATAACGGCTATCACTGCAACGCGATCTGCTTCGAGAGCGCCCCCGCGCTCACACCACTAGCTAAGGACGCGCCGCCGTGCCCATTCACCACGAAAGATCGGCCCGGCGTGTGGGCCGCAATCCGCGATCCGTTGGCACGTGCAGCCACTTCGCTGGGGGGTCAGGGTCAGATGAGCACTGACCACTGGACCGCAGCGCGCATCCGCAGTGCCTTGACCCCGGGGGCGGCCATTGCTGCCCTCGCGCACCGACTCAAGAACGATCCACCGAGCACTGACCGCCCCACGCGGACTCACATTCCCGTGACCACCGGCGAGCTGCTTCTCATGCCCGACGAGTCAGCCGATTTCGTCGGCGTGAAGATCGTCTCTGTCAGCGCTCTCAATGGTGCCCGTGGAATCCCTGCCATCCAGGGGCTTTACGTCCTTATGGACGCCGACACTCTCACCCCGATCGCAACCTTCAATGCAGCCGAACTCACGTTGATGCGCACATCGGCGGTCTCACTCCTCGCGGTCACACACCTCGACCCAGCCCCGAGTCCACACGTCGTCATCGTCGGCTCTGGGCCACAGGCACTCGCGCATGCTGATGCCGCGCAAGTGCTACAACCACAACGCATTTCCATCGTGGCACGAACCCCCACTGGCGAAGCTCGGATCATGGCCGCGGCACGCACACGAGACATTGCTCTGGAGATCGGTACGTCCGACGACCTCGACATCGCCGACGTCATCTTGTGCTGCTCGTCGAGCAGCACACCCGTGGTGCGCTCCGAGCAGGTGCGCAACCACGCGGTGGTGGTTGCGATGGGCACTCACGACCCGACCGCGCGCGAACTCGATACGGCCCTCATGGCGCGCGCCTATGTCGTAGTCGAATCTCGCGTGGTGGCGCAGCGCGAGGCCGGAGACATCGTCATAGCTGAGGCCGAGTTGGGCCACTCTGTGATCGACCTCGATCTCGAGGAACTCGTCAACGGCGCTGGGGGTTCGCGCCTCACCCAGCCGGCCGTGTTCAAGTCGGTCGGCGAAGCTTGGGAAGACCTCAGCATCGTGCGCGCTTTGGTGTCCGGCTCGAGCTAATCCCCCTGGGTCACCACGGCCATCACACCGAGCGCAGCGCTTCGGTGGGCGCCAATCGCGCCGCACGCACTGCCGGATACAACCCGGCAATCGCACCAAGCACCAGCGATACGGCGATACCGCCCGCCACTGCTGTCACGGGCACTACGAACTGAACCGATCGTGTCGACGAATAGATCCACGTGATCACCGCGCCCAGTAGCACTCCTGCAACGCCTCCCGCACCGGCCAGCAACAGCGCCTCCGTGAGGAACTGCGACCGGATGTTGCCCCGGGTTGCGCCCAACGCCCGGCGAAGCCCGATCTCGCTACGACGTTCCAACACGCTGATCACCATGACGTTGGCGATACCCACTCCACCGACCAGCAGTGCGACAGCACCAAGGCCGAGGAACAACGAGTTGAACGCGTCGTTGGTAGCGATGCGCGCCTGCAATGCGTCCGAAGGCAAACTTACATTGACCTCATTGGGGTTTGCCGGGTTGACCGTTCCGGGTACTACCGCCGACACCGCGTCGACCTGGTCGGGCGTGCTTCGCAAGTAGATGGTCGTGGGCGACCCGGTGATGGCGAAGTCACGCTCTGCCTGCGGGTAACCGATCAAGGCCGACCGATCGATATCAGGTGCGAGTGGCATAGACGCCATGATGCCGCCAACTACATAGGTCTTGCCGCCGATATCGATGACGCTATTGGGAATCAGAGTGTCGAACCCAAGCCTTACCGCTGTGGTTGCCCCGAGCACCACCACCGGATAGTTCTCGGTGGCCTTGGTGAGAAAGGAGCCTTGCGCCATGGTGCCCGCGAGGGCATCCAACAGATTGAGTCTGGCGGCCTTCACCTGGATGCCGTTCGTAACACCAACTGGCACATAGGAAGTGCGATACGCCTTCGCCGAAACTGTGGCGACCGAAGCGACGGTTGTCACCGGCCCCACTCTGCTCAGCATGGGTTCTGCAGTCAGCGGCAACGACGACGTGGCTCCACCAAAGTTCTGTCCGGCCTGCACCTGCAGCAGATTGGTGCCGAGCGTGTCGAGTTGGGCGATCAACGCTGCCTGCGACGACGCCGAGATCCCCAGCACACTGACCACGGCGGCGATGCCGATTGCGATACCCAGCGCAGATAGCGTCGACCGCAGCGGCCGCGAAGTAAGGCCGCTCGCACCAACTCGCACCGTGTCAGTTGGCGACAATCGAGCAGGCCCTTGGATTGTCGCGCTCATCGCGGCACCCCTCCTGTGACGACATCCGACACGATGAGCCCATCGCGAATAGTGACCTGTCGATCCATGGCCTCGGCTACAGCCGGGTCGTGCGTGATAACGATCACGGTGGTGCCGTCAGTGTTCAACTCGCGCAACAGTTGCAGCACTCCGTCGCCTGACTGTGTATCGAGGCTCCCGGTGGGTTCATCAGCCAGAACGATCGCCGGACGAGCCATCAGGGCTCGCGCGATCGCAACGCGTTGGCGTTCACCGCCTGACAACTTCGCGGGCGGCTGACCAAGACGGTGTCCAAGCCCGACCCGGCGCAGCGCGCGCACTGCAAGTTCGCGCCGCCGAGCCAGCGACACCCCCGAGTAGAGCAAACCGTTCGCAACGTTATCGACCGCGCTCACACCGTCGATCAGATAGAACTGCTGGAAGACGAACCCCAATGTACGAGCCCGGAATGCCGACAGCTGGCGGTCACTGAGCGACGACACCTCGATGCCGTTGATGAGCACCTGCCCCGATGTGGGCTGATCCAACGTACCCATCAAGTGCAGCAAGGTGGTCTTGCCTGACCCCGAAGGACCGACGATCGACACGAGTTCGCCAACTTTGATCGTGAGGTCGACACCGTGCAACACCTCAACGGGCCCGGGATAAATCTTGCGCACATTCACTAGTTGCATGACATCGCGCGGATCGTCGCCGCGGTCAATCGGCTGCGGAGTCAAGACCGTCACCTGGCTCATGCGGTCGCGGGCACAACGACGGTCATGCCCTCGGTGACGCCAGCGCCCGAGACCTCCACCAAGCCACCCACTGCATAAAGGCCTGGGGTGACCGCGACCAGATGTGTTGCGCCGCCGGCATCAACGACCTCGATCGCGTAGCCACCGCCAGTGAGGGCGACCAAAGCCGTGACCGGCACGGCGAGCACATTCTTGGCCCCGGCCGATGCGAACGCGATCGTGACCGGTGTCTGATCCGTGGCGTTGAGCGCCTCTGGAGCAGTTACCGAGACGGTGACCGCAACTTGAGTGCTCGTGGTGCTCGAACTTCCACCTTGCTGGTTCACCGAGCCGCCGCTGCCACCACCCCCGCCACTCCCGCTGGAACTTGAGCTGGAAGAGGCAACAGTGCTGGTATCGGTAATGCGCCCGGGTACCGACTTGCCCGAGGGCAACGTCACCGTGACTGCCTCTCCGACATGGGCCACTGTGCTGTCGGTGGCCGAGAGCGACACAGTCGCGATGCGCGAGGTTGACGATGCTGAGTAGAGCGCAGAGTCCGAGCCGGTCGTGTCGCCGACCTGAGCGCTAAGTGCTTGGACGCGGATCGGTTTGCCCAGGAACTGCACTAGCCCTGGCGAGGCAATCCCGTCTTCGGTGAGGCCGAGCGCACCCTGCCAGGCCTTGATTGCGGCAGTGGTTGCAGCAGTGAAGGTCTGGTCAACAGTCATCGAGTTGGGGTCGTATCCCAGCGCATGCAGGGCCTTTTCTAACTGTTGTACGTCTGCGCCGTCAGCGACTCCGGCCTGCAGCGCGCGATACATCGGCACAGTGCCGTACATGAGCACCGCCGGGGCGGCATTGACCTTGTAGAGGATCCCGCCTTGCTTGATGGTGGCACCGGATGCGGGCAGCCAAGTCACTGTGCCGTTGGCCTTTGACTTGATAGTGCGGGAGTCGGAGAACGTGAGAACACCATCGAAGGACGTGGTCTCAGTGAGATCGCTCTTGGTGACCTTCGCAGTCGTTGTGGTCACCGCCGCCGATGGCGTGGCAGCGTTATGGCTGCGCGACTGCCATACCGCAAAGGCAATGGCGGCAAGGGCGATGAGGCCGAAAATTACGGGCAGGCGCCATCCCCTACCGTTGGAAGTACCTGGGTAATAGTCCTGATCTAGCTCATCGTCGGTTGTCGAGTCTCGCGACGCAACCACGGATTCGGTGCTCATGCAGATGCTCCTGGTGTGGGCAGTGCGCTGGGACTACCGCCGGGCCCGTTGCCGGCGCCACCGTTACCGCCAGGCCCATTGCCGCCGCCCCCGAATCCACCGGGTCCGAAACCAAGTTTGCCGAGAGTCAGTGGACGACAGATGGTGTCGGCTGCCTTGAACGCAGGGTCTTGGCGATTAACGTCGCCAAGTGCTCGGAAGCCACCTCCAGCACCACCTGAGAAGTCAGGGTCAGCCATCTGATAGCCGTTGGTGCGCATGCACTGCGCGTACTTCAGTAGTGCATCCTGCATCTGCTGCTGTTGTTCGGGCGAGAAGTTCTGGCGCAACCCTTGGATCTTGGAACGGCAAGCCGTAAAGGCCTTGCGCACATTCGGGTCGTTGCGGTCGATACCCGCGCCCTGACCAAAGCCCATCTGGACGTTGCCGTTGCTGTCGACTGTGGGGTCAGGGAAACTCGGCACTCCGTTGGCCCGCATACAGCTGGAGAAAGCGCGAGCCGCGGCCTCACGGTCGACCGATCCCGACGGGGACGGCGAAGCGCCGGTCCCACTGTCAGCGGCGGCGCCGTTGCCATTACCGAGGCTCGCGACCTGTGGCCCACTCGTACCTCCGCCGCATGCTGACAAGACGAGTACAGCGGCGGAGAGCACCACGGCTGAAACGGACATACGACCGATCGACATAAACGGTTTCATGTCGCCACTATCGCGCACGGATTCTGGAATGTCGGCCGACTTAGGTGTGCATTACCTGAGAATCCTTAGAGACTCATTCGGGAGCCAGGCCGCTGGGGCAGGCTAAGGGAGCAACCAGGTGGTCAGGCCAAGGACATAAACAGCTTGACGAGTTCGTCCTGATCCATGCTCTGCTCGGGATCGGTGAGGCACTGCTTCATACCGCTAGCCACGATGTGAAAGCCGGCTCTGTCGATGGCGCGCGCTGCCGCCGAAAGTTGCGTGACCACCTCGCGACAGTCGCGCCCAGCCTCGAGCATCCGAACGACCCCAGCGATCTGGCCCTCTGCGCGACGCAGTCGTCGAATCGCCGCCGCAGTGGCTTCCTCCTCAAGCTGCATCAGGATCCGCCTTGTCCGTCGCGGCGAACCGAGCCCGCGCGCATCACTTCTTCGCACCCCAGCCGAACATCGTGCGCTTCGCGGGCTGACCGTTGTCGCATGAGCAACGCTGGTTGCGCGGCACTGACTGCATTACCTGCGCAACATGCTGACCACAGCCGCTAAAGGTGACCTTGTTGCACGTCCTGCAAGTGGCGGGTGAACACATGGCATATCCCCTGGTGGTGTTGGTCTTTCGGACTTACCGGACTTGCCGGACTGACGACTTCAGGTGCTCGTGAGTCGACTTGCTACTGAGCCGGCGTCCTACTGAGTCGCCTTCTTAACGTGAGCCAAGGCCACCGCGATCTTCGCTGCGGCCTCACCGGCGACTGAGACGAGTTCGGGCGCTGCTGACAGGTCAACCATGACCATCGGATTGATGGCCTCGACCAACGTGCCTTCGTCAACCTCGCGCACGACCACATTGCAAGGCAGCAGCAAACCGATCGAGGGATCAGCCACTAAGGCTCGGTGCGCCAAGGGCGGGTTACACGCTCCAAGGATGAGATACGGCGCGACATCGACATCAAGCTTGGCCTTCATCGTGGCGCGCACATCAATCTCGGTGAGTACGCCGAAACCTTGCTCGGCCAATGCAGCACGCACCAAGTCAACCGTGTCTTCGAACGGCGTCTTCACCGTAATTGCTGTTCCGAAACTCATTGCCGAACCGCCAATCTGAACTCAACGTAATATACCCCTGGGGGTATATTACGTTGACACCACGCCAGGGGTCAAACGCGCGTGCAGACACTGTCGTGACCACGATCGTTGCGCGCGCGGCCCAGCCCAAGCCCAAGATTGAACGCCCCAACGGGTAGACCCACAGGAAACCCAATCGACGCAGGTCAGAAGACGTGCGCTAGCGCCACTCGGGTGGGTACTCTGAGCCACCCGCCAAGCGAGGGGCGCCGCGCTCTGCGCGACGGCGCTCAGTTGAGTGGCGGCACTTATCAGACCGTGATGATCCAAAGCCATGCCGGCGATGGATCGAGACTGGAGATCAGCATGAGTGTCATGTCATGGCGTCGTTCGCCCATTGCTGCGCGTCACCGCGCACTCGGTTCAGACCTTGAGGACTGGAACGGGATGGAGACCGCCTGGACCTACTCAACCAGCGACCTTGCAGACGAGCACGAAGCGATCCGCACCAAGGCAGCACTGATGGACGTGTCAGGCCTCAAGAAGGTGCACGTCGTCGGCGAGCACTCGCACCACATCCTCCAGTTGCTCACCACACGCGACGTCCGCAAGATCTACCCCGGCAAGTCCAGTTACGCCGCGATGCTCACCGACGCTGGCAAGTTCGCCGACGACTGCATCCTGTACCGCACCGGCCCCAACGCATGGATGGTCGTGCACGGTTCGGGCGCTGGCTATGAAGAACTCAATCGCGCCGCTTCCGGAAAGAACGTGTCGATCCTGTTCGACGACGATCTCCAGGATCTCTCGCTGCAGGGTCCGCTAGCGGTCGAGTACCTGTCCAAGCACGTCCCCGGCATCCGCGATCTGCCGTACTTCCACCAGATGCAGACCACACTATTCGGCAAACACGTCATGATCTCGCGCACCGGTTACACCGGCGAGCGCGGTTACGAGATCTTCTGCCGCCGCGAGGACGCACTGGAAATCTGGGACACCATCTTGGGCGAAGGCAAGGAGATGGGAATCATCCCGGCATCGTTCACCTGTCTTGACTGGCTGCGGGTTGAGAGCTACCTGCTCTTCTACCCCTATGACAACTCACAGATGTTCCCCTTCGAGAACGAGGGCCCCGGAGACACCCTGTGGGAGCTCGGCCTTGACTTCACAGTGTCGCCTGGTAAGACCGGATTCCGCGGTGCCGAAGAGCACTACCGACTCAAGGGCAAGGAGCGCTTCAAGATCTTCGGCGTGCTCGCTGACACCGACCAGATCACCGAGGCCGGAGACGAGTTGTGGTCCAACGGCAAGAAGGTCGGCGTGATCACCTGCGGAATGTATTCACGTCTGACCAACCGTTCGATGGCCATCGCGCGGATGGATGTCGACGCAGCTGTGCAGGGCACCCCGCTCGAGGTGCGCGGCGCCAACGTTAAGTGCAGCGCCATCGCACACACCATCACCTTCGATGACCCCAAGAAGGAAAAGCGCAACGCGAAGTAGCACTCTGTCTCGCTGTAAGTAGCGCGGCAATGACACGACAGCCTTTGTCGCGGTGTGGGTGGGTATCCCACCCACACCGCGGTCTCACAGGACGGTATCTGCATCATGTTGGTCGAAGGCATCAAAAGCCGACCGGTCTATAAGCCCTTTGAACCGGTTCCCGGCACATTGCATCTGTTCGTCGCCGATGCCGAAGGCGCCGAAGCGATCTTGGACTTTGCGCCCAAGACCCCTGAGGGCTTCTTCGATCGTTCGCACATCTTGTACGTGCCGCGCGGCGCAGCAGGTGTCGGCTATGAAGACCAGCTCAGGGCGCTCAAGCCAGCGGCGATGTACGTCGGCCCAACCATTGCTGCCGCGTTGCCTCGGGTAACCAAAGAACTCACGGACGCCCACATGGGTACCCAGTTGTACTTGGCTGGCACCGAGGGACTCATCGGCCAGGCAATGGCAATCGCGCTGGAAGCCGGTATCGACCAAGGCTCAATCCAGCGCGAGCATCGCGGCTCGGAGGAACGTCGAGTGCAGTGCGTGCACTGCAAGGGCATCACCGAGAACGTCACCA
>CAIXFH010000206.1 GCA_903918645.1 uncultured Actinomycetes bacterium
GCCAAGGTGGGCGGCATCATGGCCAATTCCACCAGGCCGGTTGATTTTCTCAACGACAACTTACGGATCCAGACCAACGTGTTCGAGGCCGCGCATGCGGTTGGAGTCGAACGGCTGTTGTTCCTTGGCTCATCGTGTATCTATCCCAAGTTGGCACCGCAACCTATCAGTGAGGATTCCCTGCTCACCGGCCCGCTCGAGCCAACCAACGAGGCATACGCAATCGCGAAAATCGCTGGGATCATTGCCATCAAGGGCTATCGCCAGCAATATGGCCGGCACTGGATCTCAGCGATGCCCACCAACCTCTACGGCCCCGGCGACAACTTCGATCTCACCAGCTCGCATGTGTTGCCTGCGATGATCCGCAAGTTTCACGAAGCCAAACTTGCTGGCGATTCAGTCACCTTGTGGGGCTCAGGTAGCCCGCGCCGCGAGTTCTTGCACACCGACGATGTGGCCTCTGCCATCACACATCTGCTTGAGCACTACGACGACGAGTCCACCGTCAACATCGGCTGCGGCGCAGACATCACCATCCGCGAACTAGCCGAAATCGTTGCCGACGTTGTCGGCTTCGACGGCGAAGTGATCTGGGATTCCACCAAGCCAGACGGCACCCCACGTAAGCTTCTCGATGTCTCGCGACTCACTGCCCAAGGATGGGCACCCAAGATCGACCTGCGCGATGGCATTGCAAGCACGTATGCCTGGTACCGGCAGCAGGCCGAATCGCAATGAGTCAGGTGCTTGCCGGTTTGCCGCGCAGATCCGTTGGAGGAGTTCGTTTCACGATCGCGCCGTCACCTCAACTGGTCGAGGCAATCGTGGATTCAGCACGAGAAGTGTCTGAAGGCCAGGGGATTGCGGTGCACTTCGCCAATGCTTACACCGTTGCTCTTGCCGATAGTGACCCTGAGTACGCAGCGCTGCTCAGCTCTCCCCGATCGATCTGCCTTTCTGATGGTTTCCCTGTTGCCTGGTTCGGTCGACGCTTCAACCCTGACTTGGCCGAGCAATGGCAGCGTGTCAGCGGGCCGGAAACCATGGCAGGGGTGCTGAGTTCGGCGCCGTCGAGGTCGCGGCACTATCTTCTCGGCGGTTCGCCTGAGACTCTTGCGCTGCTTGTTGCAAACATCTCGGCGCAGTGGCCCGAAGCAATCATCGCTGGGTCAGAGAGCCCACCGTTTCGAGCCCTCACCGCTGACGAGCTAGCAGCGCAGGACGAGCGCGTCCGAGCTAGTGGAGCCACGTTGGTCTGGGTCGGCCTCGGCACCCCAAAGCAGGATTGGGAAGTCGAGAGAATCGCCGCAAGCCTCCCGGTTGTGGCGCTTGCGGTGGGCGCGGCCTTTGACTTCATTGCTGGTACCAAATCGCATGCACCGCAATGGATGAGGAGCACTGGGCTCGAGTGGATCTATCGCTGGGGCAGCGAACCACGACGGCTCACCAAGAGGTATCTGTGGGGAAATCCACGATTTGTTCGCGCTGCTCTGCGCGGCCGCACCGTCGATCACTGAGCGAGCACGCCACGAGCTGCGCTCGGGCTGTGATCGAGCGCCCCGGATGGCCCAGTGCTGGCTCGGTTCTCATGACGTTGGCCGGTACCTTTGGGTTCGTGCATGTGGTGTTTGCCGCTGACGCACTTAGCTTTGGCAACGGGATGCATCAGCACATGGAATGGGGCGCATCGTGAGCGACGACAACGCCCCAGGCGATAGCACCGTCGACGGCATCGCCTCCGACAGCAGCGCTTCCGACGAATCGGCAACAGGCGAACTCGGCGGCCCCGAGTCACCGGCTGCTAACGAGTCGTCACCTCGCAACCCTTGGCTGCGCCGCGCGGCCTTCGGGGTTGTCGCGGTGTTGATCCTGAGTGCGGGGTGGCTGGCGTTCACCGGCTATAAGGCCTACCAATCAGCGGCCACCTTGGCATCGGCACTACACGCCGCCGAAGGTTCGGCTCGCGAAAGCAACGTGGCCGATGCTGCGGCTGCGATGTCGCAAGCGCAGAAGTCAGCACATGAACTCGGCACGCTTACCTCCGGGCCGCTGTGGTGGCTCGTCGCACACACGCCCGTTGTCGGGTCACAGGTCAGCGCCGCTCGCACCTTGGCTGTTGCCGCCGACAACGTGCTCACGGCCGCGGCTCCGCTTACTGCTGCTCTCACCTCCCTCACCGAAGGCCAACTTCGCACGAGCGAGGGAAGCATCAACCTGCCAATCATCACCGCACTTGGCCCGGCAATGCATGACGTTGCCATCGCTGCGGGCGAGGCGCAAACATCATTAGCCGCAATAGATCCGGCGGGTCTGCCCAGTTCGCTAGCAGCGCCGATCGTTACCACCCAGACGCAACTGCCAGAGATCGCACATCGTCTCGCTGACATGTCCGACGGCATCTCGCTGCTGCCGCAAATGCTCGGCAGTAATGAGCCACGCTCATGGGCAGTGATGTTGCAGAACCCTTCGGAGGTGCGTGGCACAGGCGGCTTGATCGGCGGATTCGCTCGAGTTACGTTCGACAAGGGCGGGATCAAGTTCGACGAAGTTGGCTCCAACGATGCGCTCTTCCCGAGCCAGCCGGTCGATCCCACGGTGGTAGCTCAGGACGTACAGGACAGCTGGGGGATGCTGCTCACCGAATGGAACTCGTTCAACCTCTCGCCGCACTTCCCCGACACCGGCTTGCTCGTCCGACAGGGGATGAAGCAGCGCAAGACACCGGTGCAAGGCGTGGTGGCGATCGATCCAGCATTGGTCGCAGCGCTTCTGGCTGGCACGGGCCCGGTGCAGGTGCGGGGGATCACCGTCGACAGCAGTAGCGCGGTCGACTTCATTACCAAGGATGTGTATCGACGCTTCACTGATCCTGCGGTCAAGGACGCTGTACTTGTCGAGTTCGTGCAGGCGACGTTTGGTGCGTTGTTGAGTAAGCCGTTGGATCAGAAGGCTTTGCTCGTGGCTTTGTGGCGGGCTGAGCATGAGGGGCACTTGCTCGCGTGGAGTTCGGTGAGTGACGAGCAGGCCTGGATCGGTGGCACCAACATGGGTGGTGTGCTGCCCGAGGACGCTGGCCCGCACGTGGCGATCGCGTTGAACAACGGTACGGGTAGCAAGGTCGACTCGTACTTGGCGACCGAAGCTACCTACTCTCCGGGCACGTGCACCAACACGTTGCAACAGGATTCGCATCTTGCCATCACATTGACCAACAACTCTCCCGCGGGCCTGCCTGACTACGTGGTCTATCGCGCAGATGATTCGAGCTTGCAACACGGTGGCAGTGTCACCCTCGTGGGGGTCTATGGGCCCAAGGATTCTTTCCTGATCGACGCCACGATCGATGGACAGCCCGCCCCGGTCACCATTGGCTCAGAGCGGGGTCGCCCGTTGTGGAACTTCACGTTGACGATGGATCGCGGTAAGACCTCAAAGCTAGTGCTGCACTTCTCCGAGCCCTCCGCTGTGGCTGGTGATCCGAAGTCAGCGCCCGCACTAACCATCCCACCGCTACTCGTACCCCCTGTACTCACCATCACCCCCGCTCCCTGCCCAACCCCGTAAGCCGCTGCGCCAGGCGACAAACGGGCGGCTGCGGGTCAGGTTTGTGGCGCGGGCCAGGATGCGCAGTAGGACGTCGCTCCAACGTTGGGCCACATCGCACCGGGCTCTGCACGCGGGGTTATGGCGCCCCCAGATCGGTCGTTGAGCCTGAGCCATCCCACACACGCCGACGCAGCAGCGACCAGCCATCCAGGCCCTCGAGTCGCTCCCACTGAGCTCTGGTGCCCAGACATGCAGCGAGGCCGCTACGGATTGCTCCGTAGCGGCCTCGAGTGCTTGTTCGTCAGC
>CAIXFH010000207.1 GCA_903918645.1 uncultured Actinomycetes bacterium
GGTACACCTACGAGGGTGACCAGCTCGGACAGGGTAAAGAGAACGCCCGCCAGTTCCTGAAGGACAACCCGGATCTTGCAGACGAGATCGAGCGCAAGATCAAGGCAAAGCTCGGTATCGGTGTGCCGCTCGAGTTGCCTGCCGACATCGTAATTCCCGACGTCGTGCCGATCGACCTGTAGCGCACCTCGTATGTCCCTTCCCCTTCGGGCACCTGCTGGCGATCCCACCCCGGGGTCGCCAGCAGACGATGCACCCGACGCTGATCCCACTGAAATTGCACGCGCGATTTGTCTCCAGCAGTTAACGATGGGCCCACGTACCCGTGGCCAACTCGAGACCGTTCTGCGTCGACGAAACGTCGATTCTGCGGTAGCCGCTGCCGTTATTGGTCGGCTCGAGGAAGTGTTACTCGTCAATGACGCGCAGTTTTCTGAAGACTACGTGCGCACCCGGCATTCGGGCCGTGGTCTGGCCAGGCGTGCAATCGGATACGAGTTGCGGGGCAAGGGGATATCGGAATCGGTTGTCGCCGAGGCACTTGACGGTCTCGATCCGGGTACTGAGTTGGCCACTGCCCAAGCTCTCGTCGCCAAACGGCTGGCGTCTACTCGTCGACTCGATGTGCAGTCGCGCACCCGTCGGCTCGTCGGCATGTTGGCACGCAAGGGTTACCCCGGCGGGATGGCTGCGCAGGTAGTGCGCGATGCACTAGCCGCAGAGCGTCAACTTGATGAACTCGAGGCTGGCTTCCTCGATGGGCTCGATCTCGCGCGTAGTGACGCGGGCCCATCGCGGGAGTAGTTCGACTGTTCTCCCCGCGTTTACTTGCGTGTGGGTACCTTGGGTTTCGTGTCACTGGGCTTGCTATGACTGGGCTTGCTATGACTGGGCTTGCTATCACTGGGCGTGCTATTGCTGGGCCCGAATTCACCCAGGCTCGCCAGTGAAGTGTCGGGGGTCTGACCGCGTTCGAGACTGAATTCCCTGAGCGCGAGATCAGGCACCAGATCGAGTCGATCATGCACGGTGTCGGCTAGCCGGCTCATCAGTCGGGTGAGTTCTTCAACATCCCCCTTGGGCCATTCAGCGAGCAGTACGCGCGTGAAGGCGCGCGATATTGCCGTTGCATCCTGCACAACCGCATTGCCGAGGTCGGTCAGTTCGATGGTGGTGCGACGTCGGTCGGCCGGATCTACGCCGCGATGCACCAGGCCATCGTCCTCGACCTCGCCGAGAAGCCGACTCACCGTTGAGTGTTCCAAATCGAGTGCAGCCGCGACCTGTTTCACACTGACTGAGTCATGTAGATGGGCCAGTTCCGCCACGGCGTCACAGGCGAAGATCTTGGCCATGTCGAGTTGGCGGCCTAGGGCGGGCACTGGAGCCTGCGCCGCAGGTGGCCTAATCATCGACTTCCGGAGCCGCTTGAACACCTTGTCGAGCGTGTCAACCAGGTCATCGGGCAGTTGCCCACCTGGTCGATCGGCCGGGCCGGTGGTGGCCGTTATCAGGGGCTTTTGTGCCACGGCGCCTCCCGGTATGTGATGTCGTGGGCGAGAGCAGGATGGGAAATTGCGTGTGCTAGGCACATAATCTACACTACGAGAGAAGTATCTGTGTGACACACAGATCGTGCGGGTGATTTCACCGTACCCGGGTGCACAACAGCATCCTGGGGGGATTTCGACAATCGAGAGAAGTGACTTTGATGGGTAGTCTGTCCCGTTGGGCCGTGCGTCGACCTTGGTGGGCCGTTGGTGCCTGGTTCCTTTTGGTTGCAACAGTTTTCACGCTGGGCGGTCGCTTTGGCGGCAGCCTCAATGACTCCTTCTCCCTGCCCGATACTGAGTCACTTCACGCGGCTGAATTGCTGGCCAAAATGCCATCCGGACAAGCATCTGAGGCAACGTCGTCAACGGCAAACATTTTGTGGTCACCTGCGCAAGGTTCGGCCGTGGAAGGACCTGCCGCGGTAACCATGACCGCGCTGCTGACCGAGATCTCGACTCTTCCGGGCGTGGCCTGCGTCACTAACCCGTTCAGCAAGACGGGCGAGAACTTGGGCGCCAAGTGCGCGAAGCCCTCTGCCGGCCCTGCCCTGCCCACGGACCTTCCCGCCGACCAGCTCGCGGCGATCAAGACCGCGCTGGCGGCAAGCCAAAAGGTGATGTCACCGGTGAGCGCCGACGGCCGAGTGGCCAAGTCATTGGTCACGTTTACCGGTAGCGGTGATGGATCCGACGTTCCTACCTCGACCGCCACTGCCATGATCAAGTCGATCAAAGCGGCGAACGGCAAGGATGGGCTCCAGGTCGGAGCCAACGGACAGGTACTTAGTTTTGCCGGGCAGGAACCGCCGAGCAGCGAGGGCATTGGCCTGGTCGTTGCGCTCATCATCTTGCTCCTCGCGTTTGGCTCGGTACTCGCCGCGGGTTTGCCGCTCGTCACGGCCGGCTTCGGTGTGGCGCTTGGCGGCACTTTGCTGCTTTTCGTTGCGCGCTTCCTCGACGTCGCCACCTTCGCGCCAACCTTGGCTTCGATGATTGGTCTCGGAGTCGGGATCGACTACTCGCTGTTTGTCATCAACCGTTTCCGGCAAGCGGTGCATGCGGGCCATGATGCAAAATCCGCGGCGCTCGAGGCCGTCAACACATCTGGCCGTGCTGTTGTGTTTGCCGCATCGACCGTGGTTATCGCGCTGCTTGGCCTGTTCGTAATGCGAATCAGTTTCTTCAACGGTCTCGCGCTGGCTGCTGCCGGCACGGTGATCATGGTCATGCTCGCTGCGGTGTGGCTCCTACCGGCCCTGTTGTCGCTGCTTGGTGATCGCGCTGTGTCGCCAGTGTCGCGATTCGCCGCGAATGCGGTTCAGAGCGGGCGCTACGGATTGCCCGTTCAGGTCGGCGCGATCCTCATCGGGGCAGCGCTTCTTGGAGCGAGCGCCCTTCCCGCCCTTGCTCCGGCAGCCAAAGGGCTGGCTGGGCTGCTCGGCGTAGTAGCTCTAGTCGTCGGCATCGGCCCCTGGTTCTACCGGCTGACCCGTCAGTCGCGTGCTCATGGCGAACACGCCCCTGAAGGTGGCGGCTGGGCGCACTATGCGAGCGTGCTGCAGAGGCGACCGATCATTCCCGCAGTGATCTCGCTAGGCCTTGTTCTACTCTTTGCAGTACCGGCTTTGTCGCTGCGTCTTGGTTTCCCCGACGATTCAGGCACGCCCCCGGGCAGCATCAGCAGGATCGCTTATGACCTCACCTCCAAGGGTTTTGGCCCTGGAGCCAATGGTCCGTTCTTCGTCGCCGTGCAGTTGCCGGCCAAGGGTGATGTGAAGGATCTAGGTGCACTGATCCAAACTCTGTCTGCCACCGAGGGCGTTGCCTCGACCATCCCGAACGCTGAGATGTTGCCCCTGCTCGGGGCCTCGCTCAAGGATCAGACCATCACCGCAATTCAGGTGCAGCCCAAGACCGGTCCGCAGGACTTGGCCACCAGTCAACTCCTTGAACGGCTGCGCACCGAAACTTTGCCTCCGGTGAAGGCGTCTACCGGATTGCTGGCGTACGTCGGTGGCACCACCGCGATCACCGAGGACTTCAGTTCGGTGATGCGCGATGCCATGCCGATCTTCTTATCGGTAGTGGTGGGACTCGGCTTCTTGATGTTGCTGATCTTGTTCCGGTCGCCGGTGGTCTCACTCACCGCAGTTGTCACTAGCCTGCTTTCGTTCACCGCCTCCACCGGAATCACCGTCGCGGTCTTCCAATGGGGCTGGCTCAACGGACTACTGGGCGTCACCGGTACCGGCCCGATCTTCCCGTTCCTACCGGTCATGGTCTTTGCGATCCTCTTTGGACTTTCGATGGACTATCACGTGTTCCTGGTAAGCCGGATGCAGGAGGAATGGGCCCGCACCGAGGCCAACGCGGTGGCAGTTCGTCGCGGGTTGGCCGGCTCGGGCCGAGTTGTGCTGATGGCCGGGTTGATCATGTCCAGCGTCTTCGCCGCCTTCATCCCCACGCCAAACAACACGATCAAACTCTTCGGTGTTGCGTTGGCTTCCGCGGTGCTGATCGATGCGTTCTTGATTCGGTTGATCTTCGTACCGTCCTTCATGTCGATCCTGGGTAAGGCCAACTGGTGGCTACCGGGCTGGCTCGACAAGGTCTTGCCGCACTTCGAGCTTGAGGCTGGCTCCGACGAGATCGCTGATGACCCCGATCTTGCTGATCAGGGTGCACTAGTCAGGTAGGGCAGTGCGCGGGCTAGATCGGTGAGGGCAAATCGGAAGTGATCGCACGTGCCGTCAACGTATGCGCTTGGCTTGATGTGTCTGCGGTGGGCTTAATCTGTGTTCAGGCGCAATCCGCGAGGCCAACACGCTATGTTGCGGTAGCGGGCTCGATCTAGCCAATTTCGGCCCAGCACAGCACGTCAGCACAGCACGTCAGCACAGCACGTCCCGACAGCTCGTCCCGACACCAACATTGACAGCACGACCCGAGAACACCACGTAGATCTGTTCGGCTTCATCTGCTGAAGCTGTTGAGAATTCCCCCCGTTTACTACTTCGGTAGTTGCGCGGCCTGCACGGTGTTTCCTTGTGCGTGCTCAAGCAAGGAGGCCGCTATGGACCCCGTGACCGCGGTAACGATAGTTATTGGTCTTGTCGTATCAGCGGTTCTTGGCACCGGTCTCGTCCGTTCGCGAGCCCAGCTCTCGCATGCCGAGCGTGATCGCGAACTTGAGGTTGCCGCTGGGATCGACTCTGAACTCACTCGCCGTCAACATGAGTTGGAAGCCAGGGTTGACCTGCTCCGGACGAATGCCCAAGGTGAGGCCGACCGCACTATGGCGCTGGCTGCTCAGGCACTAGCAGCTGCTGACCAGTCACGCGAGCAGTCGGCCCAGGACAGTCGTCGTTCCGAGGACCGCCGAGCCCAGGTCGAGATCGAAGTCGCCTCAATGCGCACTGAGGTCGAGCGCATGCGTGCTGAGGTCGAGCGCATGCGTGACGAGGCTCGACGTCGTGAGGACCGTATTGCCGAGCGCGAGTCCCTACTCGCTACGGAAGCCGCTGCCCTTGGCGCTCGAGCCACTGAGGTGGAGACCCGCGTGGCAGATCTTGCGGCGCGGGGTGCGGCACTCACCGTTCGAGAGGCATCCTTTGATGCCGATCACGCCCATGCCCTTGAACGTATCGCCGCACTTACCGCTGAGCAGGCCAAGGCCGAACTCGTCGCCAGCATCGAGGCAACCGCAAAGCGCGAAGCTGCTCTCACCGTTCGCGAGATTGAGCGCGAGGCCAAGGATGAGGGCGAACATCGAGCGCGTCGCATCGTCACCCTGGCCGCGCAACGCATTGCGAGCGAACAAACGGCCGAGTCGACTGTCACCGTCTTACATCTGCCCGACGATTCGATGAAGGGCCGGATCATCGGTCGTGAGGGTCGCAACATCCGTACCTTCGAGGCTGTCACCGGGGTCAACCTGCTCATCGATGACACTCCCGAAGCGGTGCTGCTCTCCAGTTTTGACCCGATCAGGCGCGAGGTGGCTCGGCTTACACTCGAGGCCTTGGTCGCCGACGGTCGGATTCAGCCCTCACGAATCGAGGAAGAGTACGAGCGCAGCCGGTTGCGAGTAGACGAGCAGTGCGTGCGTGCTGGCGAAGATGCCCTCATGGAGGTGGGTCTGGGCGATATGCACCCCGACCTCATCGCATTGCTGGGTCGGCTGCGTTACCGAACCTCCTATGGGCAGAACGTATTGGGCCACTTGAAGGAATGCGCACACCTCGCCGGGATCATGGCTGCCGAGCTTCGGCTGCCGATCGAGCACGCGAAGCGCTGCGCGTTGTTGCACGACATCGGCAAAGCGCTGACTCACGAGGTGCAGGGCTCGCATGCCTTGATTGGCGCTGAGGTAGCTCGTCGCTTTGGCGAAGACGAGGACGTGGTGCACGCGATCGAGGCGCATCACAACGAGGTCGAGGTCCGCACGCTGGAAGCAGTGCTCACCCAGACTGCCGATTCGATGAGCGGCGGGCGCCCCGGGGCACGGCGTGAATCCCTTGAACACTATGTCGAGAGACTGGAAAAGCTTGAGGCGATCGCGTCCTCACACGACGGGGTCGAGAAGGTTTTCGCGATGCAGGCCGGACGTGAGATCCGAGTTGTTGTCGTGCCCGACGTTGTTGATGACCTTGCCGCGCAGGTAATGGCGCGCGATATCGCGGCCGAGATCGAGAAGGAACTCACCTACCCTGGTCAGATTCGAGTGACCGTTGTCCGCGAATCACGAGCCACCGGGCTGGCTCGATAGCTGGCTTGGTCGAGCACCTGGCAAGGAGCCGAACCGAAGCGGCATTGGCATCGCGGGCTCTATGCGCGCTGGGCTAGCCGCAACTCCCGGCAGAGCCGAGCGCCCGGTGGGACTTGGCCAGGGCAGTGCGGACGAACGAATCTAGATCAGCAAGCGTCCCGGGTGGGCCTAGCGGCCTGGCCGGAGCACGACGAAGAAGTCGCGGCTGGTGTTCTCGAGGTAGCGGTTCGCCGGCCGTTCGAACTCGCCCAGCTTGTGCGCAGTCACGCTCGCGCCAGTGCCGCTGGCTTGGTAAGACATGAACGACACCCACGCGCGGTTGATATCGAGCTGCATTGCATTGACGGCACCTGCCCGTTGCAAGATGTCGGCCAGATCTGCCACCGACATGGCATCGCCCATCACGTAGACAATGTCGCCCTCTTTGGTTACGCCCAACCCCGAGCGCCAGACGGAGTAGGCCCCGCCAAGGGTTGCGCCCCAATTACTTTCGACGTTTGAGTCCAGATTGGGCGCGAGCTTGCCCGCAGAGATGAGCGGCTTGAGGTTCTGTCGAACGTAGGCAACGTCTTTGGTCATCTTCAAGTCAGCACCCCAGGCGCCGACATCAAGGTGACCGTCCTTATAGATCACGGCTGTCGCTGCGCCAGCCGCCAAAGTTCCGACGAGGTGTCCGTGGTCGTAGTAGGCGCCGCCCGCATCCTTGATCTTGAATCCGCTGTTGAAGGTGGCCATGAGTTGTGGGTACGACGAGGGAGCGACCCGAAAGGGCTGGGTCCAGCTCGATGAGGGGCCGGGGTCTTGGAATCCCGGGTGCAGTTCGAACCGCAGGGTGTGGCTGAGCCAGGCGACGCCGGTGAGGAATGAGGTGTGTACTGAATCGGGTCGTACGAACGTGGTCTGGAGCAGTGGACCTTGGGCGGTGTCACCGGCGGCTACGAAGACGCCTTCGCCAGCAAGCGCTGGCGCCACCGGGGGTGTCATCGGCTCGTGGATCACGACGGTAGGACCTGTGGAGTTGCTGCTCGGGCTAGCGCTTGGCGAGCCAGAGCCCGATGATCCCGAGGGCGTTGCTTGCGGCGAGTCGGCGGGATTCGGAGTTGGGGTCTGGCTTGCCGCGGCGGCGAGCAGAGCCATGTCGGGTGCTCCACCTACGGCTGGGGGGCTGAGTTTGTACTGGATGCTCTCAAGGCCGGTGACGATGGGCCCAAGGTGGTGATCGCGACCCCACTCAGCGAGCTTCACCGCCGCGCCGTCGTCTCCGGGCGTACTCAGAGCATCGTGGACGCACCACGCAGCGAACAGGGCGCCCGAGCACAGCACGATGATTGTCGCGGTGAGCCACTTGCCCGGTCGGCGTCGCCTACGCGGAGGATCCTGCACTGGGTGCATGATTTCCTGAGTGTGACTCACGTGCGCTCCTTGTCGTATCCGTGCATTCAGGTCAACCGTGACCATAGTCAGCGTGGCTATCCGGGCTGAATCGTGGCAGTTCGCGGATGCATGGGAGGTTGCCGAGTTCTGAAGACCTGTCAGACTCAGGGTGCAGGGCAATCAGACTGTATGAGGGCCACGCCGTCCAATCGTGGAAGCCTCGGCGCAGCCATTCACACCGAATTCTCAGGTTGCCATGATCTAGTGGCATGGTGGAACGGGGTTTGAGATGACTGCTCTAGGTCAGCCAGAGCGCGCCGGCGTACAGGACGCCGGGATGCTCGAGGGCGCGCGTGAGACCACTCCCACCCGTCGGCGTCGTGGTTTCGTCGAGGCGGTCGTTGCCGCCTTGCGACCAAAGCAGTGGCTCAAGAACCTGCTGGTGTTTGCGGTGCCGTTGTCTGCTGGTCGGTTGATCGAGCGCGATGTCTTTGACGACACGGTCCTGGCCTTCCTCTGCTTTTGCGGAGCGGCAAGTGCCACTTATCTAATCAACGACATCATCGACCGTGACGCTGATCGACTGCATCCGAAAAAGTCACGCCGACCGTTTGCCGCAGGGGAGCTTCCTGTTGCGTTTGGTCTGGGGCTTGCTGCGGTTCTGATCGTGGTTTCGCTTGTCGTTGCGGCCCTGTCGACCTATCCGATGCTGCTGGTTGTTCTCATCGCCTACGTGGTTTCCACCCTGGCGTACTCACTGGGCTTGAAGAATGAGCCGGTGCTCGAACTCGCACTGCTGGCAGGTGGCTTCGTACTGCGTGCAATTGCTGGTGGCGCTGCCAGCGGGATCACGATTTCGCCGTGGTTCCTTACGGTTGCGGCGTTCGGCTCACTGTTCATGGCAGCGGGCAAGCGATACTCGGAGATCACCCGGCTTGGCGATGACGCCGGGTTGATGCGGCCAGCCCTTAGCGGCTACACACCGTCGTACCTCCGGTTTGTCTGGAGTCTGTCGGCGACCGTGCTCGTCACGGCCTATTGCCTATGGGCCTTCCAGGTCGGAAGCAAAGTTGTCAACGTGTTCCCCTTTGCGGGTCTTTCGGTAGTGCCCTTCGTTCTCGCGGTGCTTCGGTACGCGCTAGATATCGATCGGGGCGGAGCCGGTGCGCCCGAGGACATAGCGCTTAAGGATCGAATGCTGCTCGGCTTGGCCTTGGCCTGGCTGATCCTGTTCGGCCTTGGCGCCCTCGGTATCTGAGGGCTCGGTATGGGCCAAGTTCGGATCAGGCTGCTCAGCTGCCCGGCGTCGCCATCGGCTGTGTCGTTGTTGACGGTGTCGCTTGCGGGCTTTGTCGCCGCATTAGTTACCGGATGCGCCGTGCTACCGGTGCAACAGGTTGCCGCGCACGGTGCAGATAGCTCATCTGCCCCGACAACGCCTGCCCCGACAACGCCTGCCCCGACAACGCCTGCCCCGACAACGCCCGAGTCGGCTCCAGTCGCTCATCAGAGCGATGCCTTCGGATCCGAGCTTGCCTTGGTCAGGGTCGACTCGAGTGGTGCGGGTGCAACGATTCGTGTCGCCCCAGCATCCGGGAGTTGGGGTGCAGTCCCAGGTTCGTCAGCGCTCGCGCTGGAGTCGATTGATGGCGGCCGAATTGCATTGTTATGGATGGATCCTGCTCGATTGAGTTTCCGATTTGTCCCTGGCCGCGAGGTGCCCGAAGGTGGCGTGAGTCTGCCGCAGGATTCCCAGCCAGCCACCTGGACCAAGCGCATTGTCGCGGCGTTCAACGGTGGTTTTCGACTTCGCGATGGGGTCGGTGGTTACTGGTATGACGGCCACCAGCAGGCTGCACTACGCCCGGGATATGCCTCGCTCGTGATCAACCGAGACGGTTCGATGGTTGTGGGCCAATGGGGCACTGACGTGTCAATGTCGCCGGCGGTGCTGGTGGTTCGCCAGAACATGTTGCCGCTGATTGCGGGTGGCCGATCGAAGGCATCGGCTACTGACGGTCCCCGCAAGTGGGGCATTGCCAACGCAAACCGTCCAACTGCCAACCGATCTGCGTTGGCTGAGTTGGCCGATGGATCCTTTGTTTTCGGCTTCGGCCACAACGTGAGTGCTGTGGCTCTGGCCGAGGCGATGGTGGCTGTTGGTGCCCAACGCGCGATCATGTTGGACATGAACATTTCCTGGCCTACCGGTTTCGTCTACCGGCATGAGTCAGGCCGGATCGTGGGTCAACGAATCAGCCCGTTCGTTGTTCGGCCACCGTCGAGTTACCTGACCCGATTCCGTAAGGATTTCGTGGCGGTCGAGTCGAAGTGATGCGCTCATGACGAATGAAGCAGTAGCTCTCACTGGCTGGGGCTTGACCATGCCGACTCGTGCTGCGGTGTCGAGCATCAGTAGCGCTGCAGAATTGGCGCCGCTGCTCGCCGGCGTCGGCAACCGTGGGGTCATCGCGCGAGGCGCGGGCCGGTCATATGGTGACGCGGCGCAGAACGGGGGCGGACTCGTCGTAACCCTTGATGCGATCAACGACGTCGAGGTGCTCGATGACGGTGACGTGGTTGCTGGCGCTGGAGCGCTACTTGCGGATGTGATTGCGCCACTGCTTGCGCGCGGTCGCTTCCTGCCGGTTACTCCCGGCACTCGATTTGTGACGGTCGGGGGCGCCATCGCAGCCGATGTGCATGGGAAGAACCACCATGTCGACGGCTCCTTCGGACAGCATCTGCGCTGGCTCGATCTGGTCGTGGCATCCGGGCAGACCCAGCGCATCGGACCGGACGGATCACCCGATGACGTCGCACTATTCCACGCGACCGTAGGTGGGATGGGCCTGACCGGGATCATCGTCCGCGCCTGCTTTGGGAGCGTGGAATCGCCCACCGATCAGATGAACGTCGACACCTACCGCTGCGCCGACCTCGACTCGCTCATGAGTCAGATGGTTGAGCGTGAGGCTGGGCATCGTTACTCCGTGGCTTGGCTTGATGGCATGGCTCGAGGAGGAAAGCTCGGTCGCGGGGTGCTCACGGTTGCCAATCACGCACTAACCAATCAAACACCAACCAATCACGCACTAAGCGGCGGTACGAGGCCTACCGAGTCGCAGTTGGCGATGCGCTTCGCGGCACCGCGAATCAACGTGCCGCCTGTCCCGGTGAGCCCACTGAACAGAGTGACCCTCGCGGCGTTCAATGAGGGCTACTACCGCGCCGCACCGCGCGTGCGCACGGGTCAGCAGGTCGGGCTCGGGTCATATTTCTACCCACTCGACTTGGTCGGCGGATGGAATCGCCTCTACGGCTCCCGAGGATTCGTCCAGTATCAGTTCGCCGTGCCCGACTCTGGTGCTGCCGTGATTCGCCAGGCCCTAGAGCGACTTAGCTCGATTGGTGCGCCATCGTTCTTGTCGGTGCTCAAGCGGTTCGGGGCCGGCAACTCCGCTGCGCCGTTGTCGTTCCCCATCGCTGGTTGGACGTTAGCAATCGATGTTCCGGCGCGGCTCGATGATCTCGGGCCCATCTTGGATGAGTTGGACGACGCGGTGCTCGTTGCCGGCGGCCGGCTTTACCTCGCCAAGGATTCGCGCGCCACCCCGGCTGTGATCGCGGCGGGCTATCCGCGCCTTGACGAGTTCCGATCGATCCGGCAGGGGATTGACCCGGCCGGAATCTTCACGTCCGATCTGGCAAGGAGACTGGCACTGTGACCGATGCCCTCGCTCGTCCAACATCGCTGCTCATTTTGGGAGGCACGAGTGACATCGCGGTTGCGACCGTGCGTGCCCTCAACTCGCCAGTCCTGCGTCGGGTGGTCCTCGCCGCCCGACCGAGTGAGCGGCGTGACGCGGTTGTTGCCGCTCTCACCGGATCAGGAATGCGCGGCGTTGAGGTCGTCGACTTCGATGCTGCCGACACTGCGACCCATCAGGCGCTCCTTGACTCAGTGTTTGCCCAAGGCGATATCGACTACGTGCTGTTGGCGTTTGGAGTGCTGGGGGATCAGACCGACTTCGAGGACAACCCCGATCACGCCGTTGAGGCAGCCACCGTCAACTACGTTGGCGCGGTGTCTACTGCGCTGCGAGTTGCAACCTTGTTGAAGACTCAGGGTCATGGCGGCCTCGTTGTCTTCTCCAGCGTCGCCGGTGAACGCGCGCGCAAGAGCAACTTCGTCTATGGATCCACTAAGGCAGGTCTGGATTCACTTGCTAACGGTCTTGCCGACTCACTGCACGGCACTGGCGTTTCGGTGCTCATCGTGCGCCCGGGATTCGTGCACACGTCGATGACCAGCCACCTACCTGCAGCTCCGCTTTCGGCCACGGCCGAGCAAGTGGCACAGGGTGTTGTGTCTGGGTTACGGCGCGGCGCGACTGTGGTTTACGTCCCCGCTGCCTTGCGCGTGGTCATGTCGGGTTTGCGCCACGTTCCGCGAGCGGTGTTTCGTCGGCTACCGATTTGACGGTGCCTGGGCGCCGTTTGAGTTGGCCGACACGCCCTGGCTTCAGTGCACAAGCACACGTGAACGACACGTCCGAAGTTCGTTCTAGCTCCGACATTTTGCTCAGGTATAGTCCGGCCTGATGATGATTCGGGTGCTGCTAGTCACTAGCGAATCTGGCGGTGCCGGTGAGCGAGTGGTGAGTTGCGCCCAATCGCTCGCGGTGCTTGGTTGGGACGTCCGGATACTCGCTCGCGCGCCCGGCCGGATCCCCTCCCGCAAACTTCATGGGGTCACGGCGACCGATCTTGTTGTCGTGACGCCAGCGCCGCAGTCTGAGTTAGCGCCGTTCGCTGGCCACTGGCGTCACCCGTTGGCCTACCCCAACCGCTCAGCAGTGGCCGCAGCGTCCAGCGCTGCACAGGGTCGTCGGCTCAGCTTGCAGGCCGCCACCACCCGTCTGCGTCGCACCCCCGTGCTCTTGAAATCTCGTGTGGCCATCTGGGAGAGCTGGGATCGCCTGCGCGCCAAGCAGTATCGGGCGGCAGAAAAATCCGGCGTGCGACAGGTGAAGACTCCCGAAGCGAGCATGGCCATTGGTGTCGCGTCGGCGTTCTACCCGCGCTTCGAGTCCTTTAAGCCCGATGTCATCCATGCACTCGACTGGACTTCTGCGCGCGCCGCGCTTGGTGCCGCCTCCAGGCTGGCTGCCACCGGAGTGCGACCTTCGGTCATCTGGGACACCACGCGTGAAGGGTCCGATGCTGCATCGGCCTTGTCATGGCGCGAAAGGCTTGCGGGTCGACGCCTGGCTGCGGTGATTGACTCCCGCGCGGCATCGCCGGGTACCACGAGCCCTGATGAACTCAGCTTGCTATGTGACCAGGTATATCGCGATGCCCTCGGTTACGGACCCGATCAGAAGTTTCCGATCGTGGTCGATGCCGTTCTTGCCGAACTGGGCTCGGGGCGTCAACCAGCGGGTGAAGACATCGCCAGCGCGGCAAGTGGGCTACTGGCGCGCGCCGACGAACTTTACGTTGCTGGCGAGATTGATCTTGCACTTCCTCACCTGGCTAAAGCGTCGACCATCTTGTTTCACCGAGCGCTGCACTTCGATTCGGCGTACTCGCCCCTCGCCGACAATCCGGCTGGCTTCCTACGTCCGTGGCACGAGTCGGCCTTGGTCGCGGCCGCGAGCCAGCGTCATGCTCATGTGCTGCCTGGGCCGACTGCTCCCGACCGGCTTGCGATTATCGCGAGCAAGAACTTCAACTTCGTGTCGCCGGTGGAACGTGTTGCTCGTGAACTCGGTTTTACTGTCGAGCGAATCGATCTGGCTACCGAGGTGATCGGCAAGTGGCCGCGCACGGTGGCTGAGTTGGTGCGCGCTCGTGTGATGGCTGAACACACTGAGGTACCCGACTGGGGTAAACGCCTGTTGGACTCCATCGCCGCAGCGGAGCGAGTGTGGGTCGAGTGGGCACTTGCGCCCGCTGTTCTCACCTCGATGCTCCCGCCGAGTGATCGACGGACGATTCTGCGCCTGCACAAGTACGAGGCCTGGACTGCCTTCCCTCATCTGGTGGATTGGGCGGCTATCGACGATCTCGTTCTGGTGGGCCCGCACATTCGTGATCTGCTGCTCCCGCAACTCGCCGGCTTCGACTCTTCGACCACCACCGTCCACCTGCTCCCAGTGGGGGTCGACTCTGCGACTCTGCGTCGTCTCAAGACTGCCGAGGCACGGCGCACCCTGGGGGTGATCGGGTGGTCTGCCCCCGCCAAGGACGTGGTCTGGGCCATCGATCTTTTGTCGCTTCTGCGGCTGACCGATCCCTCGTTCCGGTTATTGCTGGTAGGTGCTGAGCCTGCCGGTGATGGACCGGTTGGGGTGCAGAACTATCACCGCGAAGTCCTGGATCGCTGTGCGCTCACCGATGTGCGCGAAGCGATTGAGTTCGTCCCATTCACCGACGATGTTGCTGGCCTCCTCACCAAGGTCGGCGTGATCGTCAGCAGCAGTTCGAACGAAGGGGTGCATGTCGCGTTACTCGAAGGCGCCGCTTCGGGTGCGGTTCCGCTCGTGCGCAACTGGCCGATGGTTCGCGCTTTCGATGGCCCCCGCAGGCTTTATCCACCTGAGTGGGTGGTTGATGATCTGGATTCTGCAGTCGATCGAATTCTTGCCGCAACTGCCGACGCCGATACCTTCGCGCGTGCCGGCGCGCAAGCCTCGATCGACTCTCAGGCCCGGTTCGACCATGACGTCGTGGATGCCCAGTTGCGTGGTCTGCTGCTCGGGGCTGGTTAGGGCAGTTTTGGCAGCACCCCAGCGTGCGAGGCTTTGGCGCTGCGGCCCATAGACTCAGTGTCCATGGGATCCGTGCGCACGTATGAGGTTCGCACCTATGGGTGCCAAATGAACGTGCACGATTCTGAGCGGCTCTCTGGCCTACTCGAAGCAGCCGGCTACGCCCGGGCCACCTCTGATGTCCAGGCTGATGTCGTGGTGTTCAACACGTGTGCTGTTCGCGAGAACGCCGACAATCGCCTCTACGGAAACCTTGGGCATCTGAAGCCGGTGAAGGACGCGCATCCCGGCATGCTGATCGCCGTGGGCGGCTGCATGGCGCAGAAGGATCGCGGCGAGGTCACTCGACGAGCGCCTTGGGTTGACGTTGTATTCGGCACTCACAACATTGGGTCGTTGCCCGCTCTGCTTGAACGTGCTCGGGTAAATGCCGAGGCGCAGGTCGAGATCCTCGAATCGCTTGAGACCTTTCCCTCGACCTTGCCCACCCGTCGCGAGTCTGCGTATGCCGCTTGGGTAGCCATCAGTGTTGGCTGCAACAACACCTGCACGTTCTGCATCGTGCCGTCGCTTCGCGGACGCGAGAAGGATCGACGTCCTGGTGACGTTCTAGCGGAGATAGAGGCCCTAGTCGGGGAAGGCGTGCTCGAAGTGACGTTGCTCGGGCAAAACGTCAACGCCTATGGGGTCGAGTTTGGTGATCGGCAGGCTTTCGCAAAGTTGCTGCGTGCCTGCGGAGAGGTCAAAGGCCTTGAGCGAGTGAGGTTTACCTCGCCGCACCCGGCCGACTTCACCGACGACGTGATCGCGGCGATGGCCGAGACCCCCAACGTCATGCCCTCGCTGCACATGCCGCTGCAATCAGGCTCGGATCGCGTGCTCAAGGCCATGCGTCGTTCTTACCGCAGCGATCGATATTTGGGAATCATCGACCGGGTGCGCGCCGCAATGCCACACGCCGCGATCACGACCGACATCATTGTCGGCTTCCCAGGTGAGACCGAGGAGGATTTCCTAGCGACTTTGGACGTTGCTCGAGCCGCACGCTTCGCGTCAGCTTTCACCTTCCAGTACTCACCTCGGCCGGGAACTCCAGCGGCGACTATGGATGACCAGGTGCCCGCTGATGTGGTGAAGGATCGCTATCAGCGACTAGCGGCCGTCGTCGAACAGATTGCTTGGGATGAGAACAAGGCGTTGATCGGTCAGTCGTTTGAGTTGCTCGTTGCCGAGGGTGAAGGGCGAAAGGACGGCGCGACATTGCGGCTGTCCGGGCGAGCGCCTGATAACCGTCTGGTGCATTTCACGCCGGGCGAGGTTGACCCACGGCCAGGTGATGTCGTTGTTGCCGAGATCACCTATGCGGCGCCGCATCATCTCGTCTCAGATATTGCGATCACTGGTGTGCGCCGCACTCCTGCTGGTGATGCCTGGCAGGCCCGGCAAGACGATGGGGGTGTAGTTGACTCGTCGCACCCGCATGGGTCGGGTCAGGTGTCCAGCGGTCCGGTACTACTAGGTCTCCCCACAGCTCGGCCATAGCCAGGCCACATTTCGATGTCGTGTTTCCTCGCAGAGTGCGTAGGGTCAGGTCCGTGATTACCGGGGTGGCATTCGTTCCCAGCACTCCGATGCTGCTGCCGGCGGTCTCGGCTGGTGCTTCGGGGGAGATCGAGTCGATGCGCGAGGCGGCGCTTGCAGCGTTGCGTCGGGCCTGTTCGTCTGGGCCGGAGCAGGTGTTAGTGCTCGGCGCTGGATCTGTGGGCCGAGACTCTTTGGCAAACGGGTTCGTGGCCTACGACTCCGGCATTGGCAGTGTTCGTGGCTTTGGTGTGCCGTTCGACGTGCCGCTTGACCCAGCGCAGCCGCCAGGCGACCACCCCCACCTCCCGCTCTCCTTGACTGTCGGCGCCTGGCTGCTCAGCCAGGTCGGCTGGCCAGGTGAACGCCGGGCGCTGGAGATCGATCCTGCTGCCGACGACCACACACTTGATCGGATCGCAGCAACAGTTGCCGATGACGTCCGGCGAACCGTGCTACTTGTTGTCGCAGACGGCTCGGCGGCGCGAAGTGAGAAGGCACCGGCATCGCTGCACCCAGACTCTGCAGCCTTCGACAGTTACGTCGCATCTGCTCTGCGTGCAGGCAGTGCGGCTGATCTCATTGCCTTGGATCGCAGTGGGGCCGTAGAGGTTTCAGCTCAGGGTCGTCCAGCCTGGCGGGTTGCGGCACGCGCTTGTGCGGCGGGTGCGTCCTTCGACGCAGCGTTGACTATCGACGAAGCTCCCTACGGAGTCGGGTACTTCGTCGCGTCCTGGCTAGCCCGGACCTAGCGGCCCGTTCGATCCCGCTACTCGTTCGCCGAGTCGTCGATCGCGTCAATCACCGGGCTGGCCGCATCGGAAGAAGTGGCCGCGCTGGCTGAGCCATTGCCGGTTAGTGAATCCAAGGCACCTTTGGTTTTGTCCGTGAGATCGGTCGACACGTCCTTGGCTTTGCCGCCTAGATCATTGGCAGCGCCGCGCGCCTTGTCGGTGATGTCATTGGCGGCACCCTTGGCTCGATCGACAACATCGCCCGCGGTTGCCTTGGCCTTGTCGATTAGCCCGTTGTCGCGCGCATCGTCGATGGCGCCCTTCGCCTTCTCGGCGAGGTCGGTAGCGGTGGCCTTCGCTTTGGTCGCTACATCGCTGTCGAGTACGTCGTCGACCAGGGTCTTGGCAGTGTCGACCACACCTTTGTCGCGGGCATCGTCGATGACGCCCTTTGCCTTGTCTGCGAGGTCGGTAGCGGTGGCCTTCGCTTTGGTCGCTACATCGCTATCGAGCACGTCATCAACCAGGGCCTTTGCCTTGTCGAACATGCCGCTGACAGCGTCCTTGGCTTCGTCGATGTTGCTCATTGCAGCTCCTTGAGGAATGTCCGCGTACTGGCTCTGCACTGACCGTAGGACAAGATTGCTCCTGTGAACACCACAATTCGCAGGACCGATGCTGATCTGGACGTGAGCCACCTCACCTTCCCGGGCGTCGTAGTCGCGGTTGTGGGGCCAACGGCATCCGGGAAATCAGATCTTGCGCTCGCATTGGCCGCGAGATTGCCAGCAGAGGTGATCAACGCGGATTCGATGCAGCTCTATCGCGGCATGGACGTAGGCACCGCGAAACTCACTCCTGTAGAACGTGCGAGCGTGACTCATCACCTGCTTGACGTGTGGCCAGTCACCTATCCGGCGAATGTGGCTGAGTACCAAGGAGTTGCGCGAGGTGTAGTCGATGATCTGCTCGCGCGTGGACGCATACCCATCCTGGTCGGAGGCTCGGGGCTCTACGTCCGTGCCGTGCTCGACCGACTCGACTTCCCTGGCACCGATCCTGACGTTCGTGCCCGAATTGAGGCAGAACTTGCTGACCTGGGAGCACCTGTCCTACACGCCCGACTTGCCCTACTAGATCCTGCATCGGCGACCGCAATCCTGCCCACGAACGGCCGCCGAATCGTGCGTGCCCTCGAAGTGATCGAGATAACGGGAGGCGTCTTCACCGCTCGATTGCCCGAGCAAGACGACGTCTACTCGTCGGTTCAGATCGGTTTGGACGTGCCGCGTGCGGAGTTGGATGCGCGCATTGATGCCCGAGTCGAACGGATGTGGGACTCAGGTCTGGTAGCTGAGGTTCGCGCGTTGATAGGCGATGGTCTGCGTGAGGGCATCACCGCGTCGCGTGCCTTGGGCTACTCCCAGGTGTTGCGGTTTCTGGGCGGCGAGTTGACCGAGAGCGAGGCGCGCGAGGAGACCAAGCGGGCAACTCGCCGTTTTGCACGACGTCAGGACACGTGGTTTCGTCGCGACTCACGCGTTGTGTGGCTGCCATACGACGCAGCGGACCTGATTGATCGCGCTCTGGTCGCCATCAATCAAGTCGCGTGAGGGCGCGCTAACGCGAAGCAGGGGCAGGGGAGCCAGACGTGCGCTCGATGTAGTACTCGGTGCCAAAGACGCGCTTGTATACCGGCTTCGGGATACGCAGGAATGCAGCCAACGTGCGATCACCTGAATCAGAGGTGGCTTGTGAGGCATGGGCTCTCATCGAGGCACGTTTGGCGTCAATGTACTTTCCAACGTTGACCCGGTGGGTGATGTCGGCCTTAGCCGAGAACGCGAGTTCGAATGTGGACGGATCGAACTCGGGTGGGAATCGGTACACGAGCCCCACGAGTTTGAGCCCGAGGACGATGAGGTCACGTGGTGCGGTTGCTTCGAATATGCGCCGTGTCCCGGCGAGTTCTGCCGCGCGTATCGACACTTCATGGCTCCGAATGTGATCGGGATGCCCATACCCGCCGTGCCGGTCGTAGGTGACGAGTACGTCCGCCGATTCCTCGCGCAGGATCACCGCGAGGGCTTGTGCCGCCTCCTCGATGGAGGCGCGGCACAGGGTGAGCGGACCGCCAGCGACAGATGGAGCGTCGCCGTGCAAGCCCGAATCCGCGTACCCCAGATAGAGATGCCGCTGCACACCAAGTGCCCGGCAACTTTCATTGAGTTCACGGGCGCGAACGGCTGCGAGATCGTCGGAATGTTCACTTGACGCCAAGCCGGCACCACCGTCGGTGGCGACGACGAGGACCACTCGAATGCCCTCGGCTACTGCTCTGGCCATAGTTCCTGAGGTGAGCAGCGCTTCGTCATCGGGATGCGCGTGCACAAACACGATCGTGTGCGCTCCGGTCCAAGGCATGGGTCATCTTCTCGCAGTCCGAGCATGGGCGCCCGCTACCGCCGCTTGTGTGTCGAGTCGGTCGCCTCTGGCACCTACTCACGCCGGTAGGGTCAACGACATGCGGATCGTCCATATCAGCGACTGCTATCCGCCGCGGCTGGGTGGTATTGAGACGCAGGTCCGGGCACTGGCCGTTCGCCAAGCAGCAGTCGGGCACGACGTTCATGTCATCACCTCAACTCCGGGCACGACGTTGCGTCGTGGAACCGAGAGCCTCGATGGCGTTTGGGTGCACCGGGTGACCTTCCCGATGCCGGCGGATCTGCCGATACATCCCCGCGTCGTGCATGAGATCAGAGCGCTGCTCGGCACCGGCGGTGCTGCGTCCGGCGCGGACGCGGTGCATGTGCACGGGGGAGTGGTGTCGCCGTTTGCGTATCCGGCTGCCAAAGTCGCGCGCGATCTGGGGCTCCCGACTGTTGTCACGATTCACGGTGTCTGGGCGCGCGTCTTCTCACCTCTTGCCAGACTCGCCGACCAGATCACCCACTGGACTCAATGGGGAGTAGCCCTTACTGCGGTCAGTGACGCAGCCGCGCTGCCCATCCGCCGCATCGTTGGTCCAGACATCCCGGTGACCCTGATTCCCAATGGCATCGACGTCGAGCAATGGCGCCTTACTCCTGTGGCGGGCGATCCCGACGAGGTGCGGTTGGTTGCTGTCATGCGACTGGCACCCAGAAAGCGGGCTCATGCGCTCGTAGGTATGACCCATGCGGCGAGCCGAGAGTTGCCGCAAGGCCGACGACTTCGGCTCACGATCGTCGGCGACGGGCCCGCCCGTCGCCAGGTTCAGCGCTACATCGATAAGCACGGACTCGCACACGGGCGGTGCGCCGTTGATCTCGCTGGCCGGCTCTCTCCTGCGGATGTGAAGTCGACCTTGGCCGCGTCGGATGTGTTCATCGCACCGGCGCTGCTGGAATCTTTCGGAATCGCGGCGTTAGAGGCTCGCACTGCTGGATTACCGGTGTTGGCGTTCGCGCAGACCGGCATCTCGTCATTCATTCACGACGGAGTCGAAGGCCTGCTCGCCGTTGACGACGCCAGCATGATCTCGTCGATCGTTTCGATCGCATCCGATGATCTGCTGCGCGCAACGATAGCGGCGCACAATCGGAACACTGACCCCGATGAGTCGTGGCCGCAGGTTCTCGGGATCGTCGAGGCGGCCTATGCGCGTGCACGTTTGCTCGACTGATTCACTGTTCAGCCTCATGGGTTTCAGGCCGGCTAATGCCGCGAGCAAGATCCGTGCGAAAAGTCACGACGGCCAAGCGCTGACGCGCCGAGCCGGCGACTGCCCCTAGGCTGGTGAACGTGTCGGAATCGCAAAGCGCGCGTGAGGCTGCCCTCGAGAGTTTGGCTGGCCTCGTCGTCAGCAAAGGTCACGGCACCGGAAACGACTTTGTGATCGTTCCTGATCTGCATGATCGGTTGGTGCTCGGCATCGAGCAGGTTCGCGCTCTGTGTGATCGTCACCGAGGCATTGGCGCCGACGGAGTTCTTCGGGTGGCGCCCACCGAGTCCGAGCCGGAGGTCGCCGACCAGACCAGCGCGGCAGCTTGGTTCATGGATTACCGCAATGCCGACGGTTCGATTGCAGAAATGTGTGGCAATGGAGCTCGAGTATTCGCGCAGTACCTTGTTCGTGCCGGGCTTGAACGGGGCACCGAGTTTGCCATCGCCACTCGTGGCGGTGTTCGCAACGTCGTCATACATGAGGAAGGCGACATCTCGGTTGAGATGGGCATTGCGACAACACCGCGAGCGCGTGCGATGCCGGTGGTGTCGGTCGACAGTCAGAGTTGGACCGGCGTGGGTGTCTTGGTTCCGAACCCACATTGCGTGGTCTTTCTCGATGATGAGTCGTCTGCTCAGCGCTCCGATTCGCATGGAGATATTGGTCTTTCGAGCTCAGTCCTGTCACATCTGGATCTCTCCAACGCTCCCGATGTGGGTCCAGCGGCGGTTTTCCCAGATGGCGTCAATGTTGAGTTCGTGAGGCGCATCGGATCGATCGACTCACGACACTTGTTGATGCGGGTGCACGAGCGCGGAGTTGGCGAAACACTCGCCTGCGGAACCGGCGCCTGCGCAGTGATGTGGGCCGCTGCCGTTCGTGACGAGGCGCCCGAGGTTGTCGAGTACACAGTTGAGATGCCAGGTGGCACTGTCACGGTTCGACGTGATGCCGAGGGTCATCTGCACCTGCGCGGGCCGGCCGTCATCGTCGGATCAATCACCCTTGGTGCGCAGGTTGTCCCGCTGGTCTGAGCCGCTGGTCTGAGCCGCTGGTCTGAGCCGCTGGTCTGAGCCGCTGGTCTGAGCCGCTGGTCTGAGCCGCTTGTTGTGACCCGGTTGTTAGGACCCGGTTGTTAGGACCCGCCCTGTCTGACTCGCAGTTGGGGAGCCGCGAACAGTATGGATCTGGCACCAGATACAACGCTTTAAGCGAAACTCCGGGCGAGGTGGTGGTGAACGCCGCTCCCGTGCGACCCTTGACTCACGATGACTGATGATTTTGCGGGCTCCGAACCTAAGCGTGCTGCCACGCCTGATCCAGCTAACGACGATGCACGCGCCTACAGCGACGGTGACACGTACTTCGAGGATGACGGCTTCGAATACAACGACGACGTCACGACAGGTTCGCTCGATCGCTCAGATCGTGCAGCCCTGCGCCGGGTTAACGGCCTGTCAACCGAACTCACCGACGTTACCGAAGTCGAGTATCGCCAGATCCGGCTCGAGCGGGTGGTCTTGGTGGGAGTGTGGACCGAAGGCACGTTGCATGATGCCGAACGCAGCATCGAGGAACTGGCGCGGCTTGCCGAAACGGCCGGCTCGTTCGTCGTCGATGCAGTGATCCAGCGACGCGATCGCCCTGACCCCGCGACCTATATCGGATCGGGTAAGGCCAAAGAACTGCGAGACATCGTGGTCGAAACCGGAGCCGACACAGTCATTTGCGACGGTGAACTCTCACCTGGGCAACTTCGCCAATTGGAAGAGACAGTCAAGGTCAAGGTCGTCGACCGCACGTGGCTCATCTTGGACATCTTCGCCCAACACGCACGAAGTCGTGAAGGCAAGGCCCAGGTGTCCTTGGCACAGATGCAGTACCTGCTTCCCCGATTGCGCGGCTGGGGTGAATCGCTCTCCCGACAGGCGGGTGGTCGCGCTGGCGGTGTCGGTGGCGGTGTGGGTACACGCGGCCCGGGGGAGACCAAGATCGAAACTGATCGTCGAAGGATCAACGCTTCGATGGCCAGGTTGCGTCGTGAGATCAAGGAGATGAAGACCGCGCGCGACACCCAGCGTCGCGACCGTAAACGGCACGGTGTTCCCAGCGTGGTCATCGCTGGATACACCAATGCCGGAAAGTCCAGCCTGCTCAACCAGATCACGGGTGCTGGCGTACTCGTCGATGATTCGCTGTTCGCAACACTTGACCCCACTGTGCGCAAAGCCGTCATGCCTAGCGGGCGCGATGTCACGGTCACCGACACCGTCGGATTTGTTCGGCACCTACCGCACCAACTAGTCGAGGCGTTTCGCTCAACTTTGGAAGAGGTAGCCGACGCTGATCTGATCGTCCACGTGGTTGACGGCAGTGACGAAGAACCCGAGGGCCAACTCACCGCGGTTCGCGGCGTGCTCGCCGACATCGGCGCCCAGCACGTGCCCGAGATCGTGGTGATTAACAAGGCTGATGCGGCCGATCATGAGGTGGTCTCGCGGATTCTGCGCCGCGAGCCGCATTCCATTGCGGTGAGCGCGCGAACCGGCGAGGGCATCGACAAGTTGCTTGCCCTGATCGAGTCGGATCTACCACACGCGCCTGTTCAGGTCGATCTGGTCATCCCCTATGACCGTGGCGATCTCGTGGCCAGGGCCTACCGGGAGGGTGAACTCGACGTGGTTGAGCACATCGAAGCCGGCACCCGGCTGGTCGGGCGCGTGGGTGAAGGTTTGGCCCGAGAACTCGCACTTGTGGGGTCGGCGCCCGAAGTTCGCTAAGACCTGAGGGATTTACTCGCAGTCGTGTCGAGGCCAGTTGCGCCCGTTTGGGGTGGCCTAACCGAATTGGGTGGTTCGGGCTGACTTGGCTCCCTTTGTTGGGCACACTTGCTTCATGGGAGACTGCTGGCCGAGCAGGGGTTAGTAGGCAGTCCAATCGGTGCCACCGCGCGAACGCCTTGGGGAGGGTGTGATTTTTTGGCTGCGGGAACGACAGCGAATGAGCTGATCAGTTCTGCGGGCAACCGCGGCGCCAGCAGCTCAGTACGCTCTCTCCAGTTGCTCTCGGTGCTGTCTTTAGCGACCTGCGTGGGAGCCCTATTCGTTGTTGCCGACAACACGTCCTTGGTCCTCGGACAGTTGCTACTTGCCGTGGCCATGCTCGTCACCGGCGCTGCTGGCTACCTCGCTTTCTCTGATCGCGCCAGACGAGAGCACGCGGCTGATCGAAGTTCTGCGTTTCGATGGCTGGCGCTGTGTTTTGTTGCCCTCTACGCGCTCCCAGGGCTGGGCCTGCTCATCGGTGTTGTGATGGGCGTGGCCGTGCGTCATGAAGTCGTCGAGGTTGCGCTGCTCGTCGCTGCACCGATCTACGTGATCGGGCTTACTCGGGTGCGCACCCACCTCACCATCAGCCCTTATGAGCGACGAATCGCAGTTATTGATGCGGCCATCGCGTTGCTGTGCTTCATCGCATTGTTTGCTCAGATCGGCCAGGACGAGTTCGCGATGTCGAACTATCCGGGGTTCTCGATCGCAGTCATGGGAGCCGAAGCTATCGGCGCAGCTGCCACGGTGTGGTTGGTGTCCCGTAACCGATTCTTCCCGATGCTGCCAGCTCGACAGTTGGCATTGTGGGTCTCGTGGGTGGTGCTTTTCCTGATCTCGGACGTCATTGCTCGGGAGATGGGCGATGCGCAAACTGGCTTTTCGCTCACCGTTGTAGTGGTTGGCACGTCGGTGGCTGGCTGGTGCGCGGTGGCCGCCGCTGCTCGGCCGGTCGACGAGATAGAGACCAAGTCAGATGCGCGAATTCGTTCCCGTGGGGCTCGGCTTGCGCCCCTCGTTGCCCCGTTCATCACGGTGACCGTATTCGTGATTGCCGTCATATCCGGATCCCCCATCAGCACCTTGGCAAGCGTGTGCGGTCTGCTGGCGTTGGGGTTGATCATCGGTCTTCTCGTTGTGCTTCGCGACTTGTCGGGCAGCGAATATGAGGAACTGGCAAGCGGATCTGCCCGCAGGGTCCTTACCGGCAGCGCTGGAAAGCCTTGGTTTCAGGCACTTGTTCGCGATTTCAGAGATGTTGTCACTGTCGTTGATGTTCGAGGCACGGTGGTGTATCAAACTCCATCGGTCACTCGAGTGTTGGGTCACTCGGCAGATCACTGGATCGCCTCCCCTGTGTTAGACCTTGTTCGCGAAGACCAACGCACAGCCCTTTCCGCGGCGATGAGCGCGGTCGCGCGCAATCCAGTAAGTCCGCTGGTTCTTGAACTTTCGCTGGTCTCTGGCACTTCTGGATTCGTGGCCACCGAGACAACGATCACGAGCCTCATCGACGAGTTGGGGCCACTGTCTGGCTACGTGCTCACGTCTCGTGACCTCACTGACCGTGGCGATGTGTACCAGCGGCTTGCCGCGCAGGCAGCCACTGATCTGCTTACCGGTCTGACAAATCGCACGTCCCTTCGACGACAAACCCACGACGCTCTCGCGGCGTCCGCGCTGGGCCAAGTGGCGGTTATCAGTTTGGATCTGGACGGATTTCGATCGATCAACGACTCACTTGGACATAGCGCTGGCGACGACCTGCTCAAGTTGGCTGCCCAGGCGCTCCTGCGTTCGGTGCGGCCGTGGGATGTGGTGGCCCGTACCGGTGGCGACGAGTTCGCGATCTTGGTCATCGGAGACGACGCCGAACAGTCGGTGAGCCGGGTGATGGAGCGGGTAGGGCGCCAACTGCGCAGTTTGCTTTTGCCAGATGGAAGTGTGTCGCGTCTGTCAGCTAGCGCTGGCTATGCCATCAACGATCGGGATTCAGATACTGCGGAGGAGCTGCTGCGCAATGCCGACCTCGCGCTCGCGCGAGCCCGCACGTCGCCGCACTTGGCTTTGCTCCGCTTCGAGTATCAAATGCACGAGGCGTTACTCACCCGCGTCAAGATCGAGAATGAGCTTCGTCGCGCGCTGGATGAGCATCAGTTCGTCCTGCACTATCAGCCGATTGTGTGGCTTCCCTCGCGTCGCATCGTTGGGGCCGAAGCATTGCTGCGCTGGCGTCATCCCGAGCGCGGCCTGATCTCCGCGGCCGAATTCATTGACCTCATCGAAGATGTTGGGCTTGGCCCGGAAGTTCGCACGTGGGTGGTCGAACGGGCTGCAGCAGCGTTGGCCGCTGTGATGCAGGAGCACTCCTATGACGAGTTGTTCAAACTCGGCTTCAACGTCTCTGGTGATCAACTCGATGCGGGCTTGATTGAAGTGGTTCGCGCGGCACTGGAACGCTCTGGGGCACCGGCGGATCGCTTCGTTATTGAGGTGACCGAGACTTCTCTTGCTGTCGCGGAGTCAGCTGGGCCGGTGATCCAGGCACTGCGGGATATGGGTCTGCGCGTCGGTGTCGACGACTTTGGCGTCGGCTATTCCTCGCTCAACTACCTTTCCGAGCTTCCGGTCGACTACATCAAGGTCGACCGCTCATTCGTCACCGGAATCGACTCCGATGTCTCAAAGGCCAGACTCACTGACGCCATCCTCGGTTTGGGCGAGGCGTTGTCCTTGCAGACGATCGTCGAGGGAGTCGAGAGCGAAGCAGAACTCAAGGTGCTGTACGACTCGGGTTGTCGGTACGCACAAGGTTGGCTGTTCGCCAAAGCCCTTCCACTGGTTGAGGTCATGGACGCAATGAACATGCAGGCGATCAACTTGCATCTTGATCCTGCGCAACCCCCGGGCGCTCGCGCAGTTATTGCCTAGCCGTCATCGGCCCTGTCGATCCTGCTCCGTCGAGCTCCTCGCGGGCGCCGGATCGAGGTGCGCGAGATGCGATGCCTCATCAAGTCGCTAACGTAGCAATCATGCGACTCCCGATCCGTACTGAGCGACTCGTGCTGCGGCCCCTCCGCGCCGAGGACATCGCGGCGCATCACCGAATGTTCAGCGATCCGGACGTCGTGCGCTATCTCTACGAGGACGTGTTGGATCTCGAGGCCGCAACTGCTCATTTGCAGAGTCGGTTGAGTGTCGAAGTTCCTGCTGAGGGTCAGTGGCTCAATCTGGCGGTGGAGTGTGACGGCGACCTCATCGGCGAGGTCGGTGCCCGCGTGGTCAGCCAAGAACACCGGCAGTGTGAGATCGGATACGGGTTCGCACCGGAAGCCGGGGGCCAAGGGTTCGCCACTGAAGCAGCGTCAGCGATAGTCACACTGTGTTTTGACGAGTTCGGGGCACATCGGGTCGTGGGTCGTATTGACGCCCGGCACCACAAGTCGGCGCGGGTGCTTGAGCGCCTGGGTATGCGCCGCGAAGCTCACCTCCGCGAGAACGAGTTCATCAAAGGCGAGTGGATCGATGAGATGGTGTACGCGATCACCGAGGGGGAGCCACGGCCAGCCATCCAGGGTTAGTGACTAGGGCATGGTCAACGTCGACTTCCTTGCTGCGGTGGACGCCGTGCGTGGACTTGATCGAGACACTGGTTGGATCACCTCGTGACAACTGATTCGAGCCCTCCGGACGAGCCACAGGTGCCGGCCGTCGAACCAGTCGTCGAACTCGCCGCCGAACCGGGGGTCGAAGAGGCCAACCGTCGAGGATCCGCTTCAGCTGGGAAGCGGGTGCCGAAGAGGGCCGCGGCATCGACCGCGCCGACTGTGGCTGAGGCACTCGGCGTGGCTGTCGGGGCTCTCGGCGGGGAAGACCGACCAGGTCAGTTGCAGATGTCGCAGGCAGTCGCGTCCGCGATGGCTGGTTCAGGTCATCTGTTGGTCCAAGCAGGCACGGGTACGGGCAAGTCGCTCGCATATCTGGTCCCCGCGGTATTGCATGCCACCTCGCCAGAGCGGCGGGTGATCGTTGCTACCGCTACCTTGGCGTTGCAGCATCAACTCATCTCGCGTGATCTACCCCGAGTTGCTGATTCGCTCGAGCCACTTCTGGGCCGGCGTCCGACTTACGCGGTGCTCAAGGGACGTCACAACTACGTGTGTCTTGACCGGTTGAATCGTGGCGCCGCCGAGCATGAAGATGATGACTCCGAAGCGTTGTTCTCTGCGCCCACGAGCGTTTTGGGTAAGCAGGCCAAGGAGTTACGAGCCTGGGTAGATGACACCGACACTGGCGATCGTGACGATCTTCCGTTCTCGATCGATGGTCGCGTGTGGCGTGGGGTGTCGGTATCGGGCCGCGAATGCGTGGGTGCCGCAAAGTGTGTGTACGGCGAGGAGTGCTTCGCCGAGAAGGCACGCGATCGAGCGATCGCATCGCAGATCATTGTCACCAATCACGCCATGCTCGCTATTCACACGCTCGACAACGTTCCACTGCTACCTGAGCACGATGCCGTGGTGATCGACGAAGGCCACGAACTCGTGGACCGCGCCACGGCCGCTGTCAGCAGTGAACTGTCGTCAGCCGTGATCGAACGCGCGGTCTCACGTACGCGCCGACTGGTCGATGCTGACCTCGCCGACCGACTCGAATCCTCAGCTGAGGCCTTTGAGATCGAGATGTCGTCGCGGGCTGAGGGACTCAACGGGCCACTGCGGATCGACAAGGTCGAAGGTGGCCTGCTGCTCGCACTGGCCTCGGTGCGCGACACCACGCACGCGGCCATCACAGCCCTGGCCAGTGATGCTGGTAACAAGGACGATCCCGAGGCGCTTACCGCAGCCACTCGGGCCCGTGGCTTGCTGGGCGAGATTCATGATGTCGCTGGTGCGCTGCTTTCCCTGGGGGAGGGAGATGTTGCCTGGCTCGATCCAGGCGATCGCCGAGCGCCCATGCTGCGGTTGGCCCCACTGAGCGTTGCTGGTTTGTTGCGCTCGGAATTATTTGACCAGTCACGGGTTGTGGTCACGTCTGCCACCCTTCAACTCGGCGGTGCCTTTGAGCCCTTGGCCCGCTCTTTTGGCTTACCTGTCGACGGCTCGTCGTCGGCAGCAGGCGCGTGGACCGGGCTCGATGTGGGATCGCCGTTTAACCATGCGCAGCAAGGGATTCTCTATGTCGCGGCGTCGGTGCCACCACCTGGGCGCGAAGGCACTGATACCGCCGCGATGGACGAACTCGCGGATCTGATTGCAGCAGCAGGTGGCCGAACTCTGGCGCTGTTCTCATCGTGGCGCGGGGTCGAACGAGCGGCTGAGCACCTGGCGCAGATCTTGCCCGATCGGTTGCTTGACCGTGGGATCGTGCCCCCTGATGTTGAGGTGCTCGTCCAAAAGCGCGGCGATTCGGTCGCTGACTTGGTCTCGCGCTTTTGCGACTCGCCCCGTTCAGTACTGCTGGGAACGCTCTCGCTGTGGCAAGGCGTCGACGTTCCGGGCGCTGCCTGCCACCTTGTGGTGATCGATCGCATTCCGTTCCCACGACCCGACGACCCGCTCATCGCGGCGCGATCCCGACACGCGGAAGAGCATGGTGGCAATGGGTTTACGGCGGTGTCGGTCCCTCGTGCGGCGTTGTTGCTCGCCCAAGGTGTCGGCCGTCTGATCCGATCGTCTAGCGATCGTGGAGTGGTAGCGGTACTTGACCCGCGGCTTGCCACGGCGCGTTATGGCGACTATCTACGCCGGTCTCTGCCGCCCTTTTGGTTCACCACTGATGGCGCACTTGTACGCGAGAGCCTTACTCGCCTCGATGACTTAGCTACAGCGGATGAGAAGGCGTCGGGGAAGAAGCCATCGTCGAAGAAGTCCTTGGCCAAGAAGGCGTCGATTAAGAAACTCGACTAGGGCGCTCGGCTAGGGCAACCACCGCTTGGGCACCCAGAGTGCAGGCAGAGTGCAGGCAGAGTGCAGGCAGAGTGCAGGCGCAGGCTTCGGGGCGGCGGCGCGCGCCTGCTGGTGTGGGCCGGGTGGGCTGGGTGGGCTAGCGGCGAACCGCGCGCCGGTAGCACGTGGGTCACAAACGAACTCGCTGTTGGGCACCGGGTTGATCCCGAGCCCAACAGCGAGCGCGAAGTGCAGGTGTTTATGCCCGAGTTCAGCGGCGCAACGTCGACTACAAGCGGCGAAGCACCGCCACAACCTTGCCCACGATGCGTGCGTTGTCACCATCGATTGGTGAGTAATTCGCATTGGCCGGCAGAAGGCGCACGTGCCCGTTCTTGCGCTGGAAGGTCTTGACGGTCGCTTCGTCATCGAGCATCGCTGCCACGATCTCGCCGTTGACGGCGTCTGGCTGACTGCGTACAACAACCCAGTCTCCGTCGCAGATCGCCGCTTCAATCATGGAGTCACCCACAACCTTGAGCAGGAACAACTCGCCATCGCCCACGATAGAACGTGGCAGCGGGAAGACCTCTTCGATGGACTGCTCGGCCAGGATCGGTCCGCCAGCCGCAATGCGCCCGATCACGGGCACGTAAGCGGGCGCCGGCCGTGCGTCACCGCTGCCGGTTTGATCGACTTCGCTGGGCAGGACGACCTCCATGGCTCGTGGCAGCCGCGGGTCGCGCCTTATGTAGCCCTTCTTCTCGAGTGCCGCGAGTTGATGCGCGACGCTGCTTGGGCTCGTGAGCCCTACTGCCTCACCGATTTCGCGCATTGACGGCGGGTAACCACGGGTCTCAATTGCGGTGCGAATCATGTCGAGGATGATCCGCTGTCGAACGGTGAGCCCGTCCGCATCTGGAAGGCCCTCAGGTTCGGGAATTTCCACGATCTTTGGCCGACCGGCCTTGCGTCGTGGGGCGGGGGTTTCATCGATGGCCATGGTGCTCCTAGAAGGTCGGGCCGGAGTGGGACGAGTGGAGTCCGAGTGGAGTCCGAGTGGAGTGGAGTTGGAGTGGAGTGGAGTTGGAGTGGAGTTGGAGTGGAGTTGGAGTGGAGTTGGAGCGAAGTACTGAGTTGTTACTGCTGGACTGCCGGGCTGCTGGACTGACTGACTGACTGGCTGACTGACTGGCTGGATGGCTGGATGGCTGGCTGGCTGAACTTCGGTGTCTCACGACTGTCGGACCCCCCGAGCAGACTCGGTGTTGTTGAGGACGAGGTCCAGTCATTCGCTCGAGGCCTACGTTAGCAAAGTTAGTACACCTGTATCAAACACCTGTACGGAAATACTCGACATGGCGCGCCGCATCTGCTAGAAATCAGATAAGCGTTCGATCGAACACCCGTACGAGTTCGCCTGTGTCGCTGGCAGCCCGCCCGCCAGCACCAGTTGGAACTAGCTAGCACGCACCACAAAGCACCACGTACCAAGAACGCACTTTGGATGTAGTAGCAGGCGTAAATCGATTGCGGCACTTAGGGAGACGATCAGCATGGCAACGATGACAGCACCAGTACCAGCACCTGTGCGAGTACCAGCACCTGTGCGAGTACCAGCACCTGTGCGGGTACCGGCACCGGCACTAGCGCTAGCACAAGCACGAGCCACCGCTAGGCCCACGGGCACAACGATGGCGGCTCGCTCGAGCACCTCGCGGGCCAAGCCAGGCACGCCGGCGCGGCTAGCGACTCGCGCAGTTCACTCGGTGGGCTCGGCTGGCTCAACTGGTCCGGCCAGCTCTGCTGGTTCGGCCAGCTCTGCTGGTTCGGCCGTACGCCTAACTCGACGTGGTCGGCGAGTCGTCCGCTTGGTCATTGTGGTTCTGGCGCTTCTGCTTGCATTCGCGGTGTCAGTGCTCGGTCACGTCGCTGCGTCTCAGGCTGGTTCAGCACCTGCCCTTCACGTCACCACCACGATCGTTGTGCAGCCTGGCGAGAACATGTGGAGCCTGGCGCGTCAGGTTGCTCCCGATGATGACCCGAGGTCGACTATCGAAAGAATTGTGAGTTTGAACGGACTCAGCGGGGCAACTGCCAGCACTATCTACCCAGGCGAGCAACTCGTTGTGCCGGTGGCCGCGTCCTAAGTCTGACCTGATCCAGCATTGGCTCGCACTGGCTGATGTTGGATCGTTTGCGAAGGCGCTGTGAGCCTGGCATGGTCAAGCGCCGGATTCCCTTCGATCAGGGCAAATGTCCGAGCGCCGTTGAGGGTTCGCGGACCGAATGTAGGCCCTGGCACTGGCCCATATTCGGGGTATGTCGTGCAATCTGGGCCCGGTATGGCTGGGGCTGGCGAATTGCGAGCAGTCGATCCCTCCTGGCACCGCGACCCGCAGGGGATGGCCCCACAGTTTGGGGCCCGCAAACGGGGCTCAGGAGCCTGATTCGACCGAGGCTCGAGCCCGTGACCAGCACTTTTATCCCCGACACGCCGAACCTGTGAGAGAGCCTTGCGCGAGGACTCCCCACCTATTACGGTTCCCCTACATCTAGTAGTTACACCGCTGTAAGTTGTCCACAGATTGTGGTTGAGCCCCCACAGGTTCTCCCCAGGTGGTCCCCAGGGGTATCCACAGGGTGAGTGCACGATGCTCGACCAGCTCGACCACATTGCACAACCCAAGGCCAGCCAGACACCCAGCCAGACACCAGCCAGACACCCAGCCAGACACCCAGCCAGACACCCAGAGCGGCGATCCGCACACCACATCGGAAGGGACGAAAACGCGATGCATTGCCCATACTGCAGGCACAGTGATTCACGCGTTGTCGACTCGCGTGCGGCCGAGGATGGCACTGCGATCCGTCGACGCAGGCAGTGCCCCGAGTGTGGCAAACGCTTCACCACAGCTGAGACAGTCACGCTCACGGTCGTGAAGCGCTCGGGGGTCACCGAGTCGTTCAGCCGGGGCAAGGTGATCGTCGGTGTGCGCAAGGCCTGCCAGGGTCGGCCGGTCAGCGATGACGATCTCGCTTTGTTGGCGCGCGACGTCGAGGAGGCAGTTCGAGCCACTGGCGCTGCTGAGGTGGCTAGCCATGACGTTGGGCTTGCGATCCTCGGGCCGCTGCGCACCCTCGATGAGATTGCCTATCTTCGGTTCGCCTCGGTCTATCGGGCGTTTACTGATCTGGAAGATTTCGAGCACGAAATCGCGCTCCTGCGGGCTGAACGCGATATGAGCTCCGCTGATTTGGCTACGTCGCAGTCACCGTGAGCAAGCCCGATTCTCGGTCTGGAACTCGGTAGGACTGCTTGAGCCAGCATTACTGACTACCAAGAGCAAACGAGTAAGAGCATCGAAGGACCAAGAGCACCGAACAAGTAAGAGCACCGAACAAGTAAGAGCACCGAACAAGTAAGAGCAC
>CAIXFH010000208.1 GCA_903918645.1 uncultured Actinomycetes bacterium
CCAGGAGGTCGGTGTGACGTCGAACGGTTCGTCGTCCGCTCCGCGTGCGAGCGGCGCGGGACGCGACGAGGGTGGCGTGCGGTCCATTCAGCGCGCGATCCACGTCGTGACGACAATGGCCGAGCACCCCTATCCGCTTGGCCTGCTTGAGATCTCGGCGTACGTCGAACTGTCCCGGGCGAGTGTGCACCGTATCCTCATGACACTCGTCCGTCTGGGATGGGTCGAGCAGAACCCGCGTACGTCGAAGTACCGGTTGGGGATGGGCTCTGTCGGGGTGGGCATCGTCGGCATGGTGACCAACCCGCTCATCCGTGACTCACACTCCTACCTGATTCGCCTTTCCGAGTGGTCAGGGCACGACGCGGTCCTGAGCACCCTCATCGGTGGTAAGACCGTCCAGCTCAGGCGGGCGGCGGGCAGCAACACCGAACTCATCGACTTCGAAGCCGGCCATCCCCAGCCGGCGTACGCGATGGCCGATGGCAAGCTACTACTCGCGTATTTGGACGAGGTAGAGGCCGAGGCGAGGCTCCGGTCAGAGGAGATGCGTGCGTTCACCTCGAGCACGATCACCGATGTCGACACGATGCTGCTCGAGCTCGCCGCGATCCGAGCGCAGGGCTTCGCGGTCGACAACTGCGAGCGGTTCGAGGCGGGCCGCGGACTCGCGGTACCGGTCATGGGCGAGGGTGGGGTCCCAGTCGCGGCGATGTTGGCCCTGGGGCGCCTCGATCCAGCGAGGGACGAAGAGACGATTCAGCAGATGCAGTCGCTGGCTCGGGGCCTTTCCGACCGGCTGAAGTCAGCCGGTGAGCTCCCGACGGCCACGTACGAGGCCTTCTACGACGCCCCAGTCGCCCCTCCGCCGAACTGAGCACGCACCGTCACACTTCACGGACCTGCCGCAGGCTTTCATCGGCGACGGTGACGAACAGCATCCAGCGGTCGCCGAGCCCACGGGTGACGTGCCCGTGACCCGTGACGTCGTCGAAGAATGCCAGGTCACCCGTCCACGGCTCCGTGACCGTGCCATCACCGCTCTCGTTCTGCGCGCGCCCGTTGAGCGTGAATCCGATCTGTGGGCGCGGCCCGTTGTGCCAGCGGCCCGCGTCGAAGTCCTCGGTTCCGTAGTCGCGTCGCGTGACGAACGCGCCGTTCGATCGCGCCCACTCCTCGATTGGGGGGACCCTCGTGCACGCGAAGGGCCAGCGGATCGGTTGCGACCGCGAAGTTCCCTCGTCGTCGAACACCCACGTCATGAGCGGGCGCCCTCGACGGTCAGGCTCCAGACGGTGCACCGTCTCTGTGACAGTAGTGGGCTGCCACGCCTCGGTGATCGCCACGAGGATCCAGGTCTCGGGGTCCCACTCACATTGCAGCAAATCGCACTGAGTTACCTCGATGACGAGAACGTCCCCGGCGCGGCACCTCGCCTGGACGCCGCCGCCGGAGACCACGACCTCTCCCGAGAGGGTCACGAGCAGGACGTTGCCGAGTGCAGAGAGGTCGGGCATCTCGTCGCACCTGGGCCGGCCGACCCAAAACCGGCGGATCGGGATCACGTCCACCGGCCCGGGGACCCGAGCATCGCGGTACGGGAGACCGGCTCGCCGGAGCGTGAGCTTCCCGCCGACGTCGGTCAGGTGATGAACCTCCATGCGTCAGACCCCGGCCTCCTGCGAAGGCGCGTACTTGCCGGAGAGTTGCGGGCTTACTCCCTCGAGGCCAGCCTCCGCGCGCTCGTGCCGAGTCTCCCTGGCCCACGTGCGACCGAGGTCATCGCGAATGTCGACTCGAAGCCGGTTGAGCGGGCCGACCTCGAGTTCGAGGACGTCCCCGTGCATGAGCGGGTGCAGCCCCTGGTGGTTCGTGCCGGTCGCGACAATGTCGCCTGGCTCGAGGGGGTGCACGGACGAGATGAACGCGATGCTCTCCGCGATCGAGTAGGCCATGTCGTTGGTGTTGAAGTCCTGCATGAGGACGCCGTTGTTCCAGAGGCGCACCGGCAGGTTCTGCGGGTCGGGGACCTCGTCGGCGGTCATGATGAAGGGCCCGATCGGGCAGAAAGTGCTGCGGGACTTCATCTGGTAGAAGGCATTCTGCCGCGGTGGGATCCCACGTGCGGAGCCGTCGATCAGGTTGGAGTAGCCGAAGACGTAGTCGAGCGCCTCCTGGGTGGAGACGTTGTCGGCGTAGCGGCCGATGACGACCGCGAGTTCCGCTTCGGCCTCGTACACGGTCGCGGCCACGTCCGGCAGGACCATGGTGTCCCCCTGTCCGTTGATGCTGTTCGGCGACTTTGTGAAGGCGTTGATCGGCGGGCGCTCGGGAAGCATGCCGTTCTCCATGTAGTTGCGCGCCATGCAGTCGATGTTCGTGGGGCGGGGCAGCGGCGGACGGACACGGACATCCTGCAGCGACAGCTGGCGCCCGCGGGCCAGTTCGCCCTCAATGCGGCCACGGAAGGTGCCCCAGCCGGCGATGATGGCGTTCATGACGTCTTGCGGGTGAGCGGAAGGGATGCCCGCAGTGACTGCGGAGACGTCGATGACCGTGTCCTCAATGAGGACGCCGAGACGGAATTCGTCGAAAAGGAGGATCTTCACCGAGTGGTCCTTAGCTTGTGCGGGTGGCGGGGATGAAGTGGCCGTACTGACCACGGAAGAACAGAAGCGCTTGACCGTCCTCGGCCGTGCCGAGGTCGAGAGCTCGTGCGACGACGATCGTGTGGTCGCCCGCTGAGTGCTCCTGGTGCACCTCGCAGTCGATCCAGGCGACCGAGTCGTCGAGAACGGGTCCGGTCTCATGGGAGTGCCAGCCCACACCGTCGAAGCGGTTCTCGCTCGGCCCCGAGAATCGGCGCGGTGCCTGATGGTCATGCGCCGGGAGAATGCTGACCGTGAACGAGCCCGCCGCGCGGATCTGCGGCCACGTACTCGACTTGTTGTCGATACAGATGGCGATGAGCGGGGGATCGAGTGAGACCGAGGTGATCGAGTTGATCGCCATGCCTACCGGAGCGTCGTCAACGAGCGCCGCTACGACGACGACGCCCGTTGGCAGGTGACCCATCACCCTGCGGAACTCACCACGTGCGCTTGTGGCGTCGTCGGCCGCCGTGGACCGAGCTGGAAACTGCTGTAAAGATGTGGTCATGGGGTCCACCTAACGGACTCTAGTTCCGGAAATGGCGAAGTTTTGAAAATCATGGAGCAGCGAGCGTCGCCTGTCAATGTCTTGGCTTGCGTGCCTGGGCCGGCCGGCGGCTGCGTCGTCCTACTGGCGAGCGTCAGATTGCGGGGCGACGAGGCCGTCGTAGGGTGCGATGCTGCGCCGCCTCGCCCTCACGGGCCGCCACATAGGCCAGGGCCAACTCGACGGTGCGCTGCAGGTGCTGCAGGTGGCGCTCGACTGCCAGGTCGACGTCACGGGCGACTACGGCCTCGAGGATCGCCTGGTGTTCGATGTCTTGGTGCCGCCCTCCGCGATGTGCGGGACGCTGAAGTGCCGCGGCCGACCAGTGGCGATGCAGCTCGGAGGACTCGAACAGTGACGCGCACACGCTCAGTAGACGCTGATTGGGGCACGCGGCCAACAGTGCGCCGTGGAAATCGCGATGTGCCCGGGCTCGCTCCTCACCCAGCTCCGCGTTTGAGAGTCTGCCCATGGCCGCCTCGGCAGCAGAGGCGTGGCCCGCATCAGTGTGCTCCACCGACAGACGCATGGCGGCGCCCTCGTTGATGCGGCGCAGTTCCAGGAGCTCCTCGATGCTGCGCCTGGACACATCGATGACCCGACAACCGCGGTTGGGCTCGAGGGTGATCAGCCCTTCGGCGGCGAGTCGACCCAGAACTTCGCGGATGACCCCCGTCTTCGACTCGTATCGCTCGCTCAAATCGGCAGGGAGGAGCCGTTCCCCCGGGGAGTACTCGCCGCCCATGATCGCCGCGCGCAGCGATCGATATACCTCGGCGCTCAACGTCTGAGCTGCGTCCGTCCGCACCATGGAACGGAGGCTACAGCCAGTTCCGTCCGGTTACCCGGTCACTCTCTTCGGTCAGGTCAGGGGATACAGCGGTCCGGGCCGCATGATCGGTGCAGCGCCGAGGTCGGCCCTGGCTTCAAGTCGGGAGCGCCTCGTGTATTTGACGATCTCGTGGCATCCTGGGTCGCGACCGAGGAACGTGGCGAACGATCGCTATGTGATTGAGGAGTGGACTGGATGACGAGCGTGACCCGGGTTCGGAGGCGCAGGGGTCCGGCGGGGGTCCGGGCCCCAGCATCCGTCGCTATCGGCATGCCTGACGGAGATGCGCCGAAGAACGCCTGCCACTCCGACCACCGCCTTTATCTGCCACTTGTGCGGGGCAGTGAGTCATGAACGGACGTCCTTTGGCGTACATCGTCGGCATCTTCGAGCATCCAGATCGGGTGATTCCCGAGCGTTCACTGTCACAGGTCTATCTGGAGATCATGGCTGGCCTGATCGCGGACTCGGGTGTCGCGCCGGAGCAGATCGATGGGCTGCACTCGTCGCTCACGCCAGGGTCGCTTATCAACTTGGCGGACACCTTGGGTCTGCGAAACCTCCGCCATTTCGACGGGACGGACCTAGGAGGCGCGACTTACGTGTCATCCGCGGGGAAGGCCGCGCGGGCCGTAGCGTCAGGCCAGGCGGACTGCGTCCTAGTGATCATGGCCGGCATCCCACGGCGAGGGATCACAATGACGTCGTCAGGCTGGGCGAGTCAACCCTACGAAGACTCCGTAGGCTCAAGCCTGGTCGCTCAGTACGCTCTAGTCGCGCAGCGGCACATGTACGAGTTTGGGACCACGCGTGAGGATCTGGCTCACGTCAAGGTCGCTTCTTCGTACCACGCGTCGCACAATCCGAACGCGTTGCTCAAGGATCGGGTAACGATAGAGGAAGTTCTGGAACAGCCGCCTATCGCTGCACCTCTTCATCGAATGGACTGCTGTGTCACCACAGATGGGGGTGGTGCGTTCCTGGTCGTCAGCGAGGCACTGGCGCGCGAAATCGGCGGACCCATGGTCGGAGTCATCGCTCAGGCCGAGGCAGGGCGTACCTGGAATAACGGGGCACCTTCTTTGACGACGACGGAGGCTGTGCGCACGGGGGCGCTGGCGTTCCATGAAGCTGGCATTCGACCCCAGGACGTGGACTATGCGTCGCTGTATGACTCCTTCACGATCACCGTCTTGTTGGCGCTTGAGGATCTCGGCTTCTGCGCAAAGGGCGAAGGTGGTCGATTCGTTCGCGATGGCGGGCTGATGTCCCCGCACGGAGTGCTGCCGACGAACACGGACGGGGGCGGTCTCTCGAACAACCATCCTGATCGTCGGGGAGGCATGATTCGCGTCATCGAGGCGGTTCGGCAACTGCGTGGAACCGCGCACCCGGACCTCCAGGTGCCCAGTTGCGAGTTCGGCCTCGTCCACGGATTCGGATACTCCTTGGGAAGCAAGTACACCGCGTCGACGGCCGTGTTCGGGAGGATCGCATGACGCCAACTCCTCCGTGGCCCGTGACGGAGCCCACCCCGCAGCCGGAGGAGGAGCCCTTCTACGACGGACTGCTCGTCGGGGAGCTGCGCGTCCCGTGGTGCGACAACTGTGACGAGCACGTATGGCGACCCAAGAGCCATTGCACAGTGTGCTATCGCGCAGTGTCGGGTTGGCGCACGTTGTCGGGCATGGGCGAGGTGTACTCCTATTGCGTGATCCACCGAGGTGTCGAAGCCTTTGCCGCGATCGGTCCCTACGTGCTCGCGTGGGTATCACTCGATGGCGGCCCGACCATCCTGGGCAATGTCATCGCACCCCAGGATGATCTGAGGATCGGTATGCGCGTGCGCATCGTCGAGCCTCGAGATCCTGAGCGAGGGCAGCGCGGCCCGGTGTTCACGGGCTGCTGACGCTAACGCGCAGTCTGCGGGCCTCGGTGACAGGGCTGGCCGGGAACAGCCGGGGAGGGTGCTCATCTCGCGCACTGACATGAGGACGCGGGGACCGCGAAGAAAGGGGCATCACCGCTCATGAACAGGCGTGTCCGACACCGAGCCGTAGGCGTGGAATCGCCCTTGCGGGTCCCGGCCCCGGCGTATCACCTCGAGCCGTTGGCGATGTGAGTCCGCCATAAAGGAGGCCTCACGGCGTGCGAGATTCTCGTCGGCGAGCTGGATCCCACTTGAGTAGGGTTCGAGCGCCTCGGTCTCCTCGAGGACCCATCTGGTGACCGGCGTCTCGTCAGCCGGATCAGACCACAACCCATACAGCGCCATGTAGACCTCGTCCTCGAGTGAGAAGGCCATGTCGGGCCGAGATCGCCTTGGTGACCAGTTCATCCAGATGAAGTGCGAGGGTGCTCCCGGAAGTGCGGTCCGGATGCGGTCGGAACTGATCGATTGGTGGCACGCCAATCACCTTGGGGATTTTCAGGCAGGAACGGGAATCAGCGTTAGCCATCCGTACCCGAACATCCCTGGTGCCAAATGCGACATGGTCTTCAACACGAGTCTTTTTCATGGGCCTAGGCCCGAGTGGGCCGTTGAACTCAAGGTGATCCGCTTCATCGGAGATAATGGAAAGAAGAATTCGTATGGCGCTGGGAAGTTCCTGTCGCCTTATAAGATGGAGACGAGTCTTACAACCGACCTTGCGAGACTTCACAATGAAGCGCCCCGGGTTTCGTGGAGGCCCGGTTACTTGGTTCCAGCCCCGGTCGGGACGGGTTCTTGAGGGTAGTGCTCGGGGGTGACCCGGGCCCAGTGGTTGGCTTCGAACTCGGCGGGTGGGACCTGGCCGAGCTCGCCGTGCAGGCGTCGGTGGTTGAACCAGTCGACGTACTCGGCGACCGCGAGCTCGACGTCCAGGACGGACTTCCAGCCGCCTCTTGGTCGCATCATCGGGTTGCGGATGCACTCGGCCTTGAACAGCGAGTTGAACGCTTCGGCCATCGCGTTGTCGTAGCTGTCCCCCTTGCTCCCGACTGAGGCGACGGCGTCGGCCTCGGCGAGCCGCTCGGTGTAGCGGATCGCTCGATACTGAACGCCCCTGTCCGAGTGATGTGTGAGGCCAGCGACGTCATGCCCGGCGCGCTGGCGACACCACAGCCCCATGTCGAGGGCGTCGAGGGCGAGATCGGTGCGCAGGCTGGTGGACACCTGCCAGCCCACGACGTTGCGGGAGAACACGTCCAGGACGAACGCGGCGTAGGTCCAACCAGCGTGGGTGCGGACATAGGTCAGGTCCGCCACCCACAACTGGTTCGGCGCGGTCGCGCTGAACTTCCGCTTGACCAGGTCCTCGGGGCGCTCGGTCTCCGCGCCGTCCCCGAGGGTCGTCTTGCGGCCCTTGTCACGTCGGATCCCTTGCAGGCCATCGGCTCTCATCAGCCGTTCGATGGTGCAGCGTGCCACCGCGATGCCCTCACGGTTGAGCGCGGCGTGGATCTTGCGAGCGCCATAGACACCCAGGTTGGCCTTGTGCACGATCTTGATGTCCCCCATCAGCTCCGCGTCCCGGACCGACCTGGCCGACGGTGGCCGGGTCTTGGACGCGTAGTACGTGCTCGGGGCGATCTCGACGTCCGCAGCTCGCAGCACGTCACAGATCGGCTCGACCCCGAGCCGCCGGCCCTCGACGACACGCTCACGGTGCTCGTCGATGTAGGCCACGATCACTTCAGTTTGCGGTCGAGCTCCGCCGCGGCGAAAAACGCTGACGCAGTCCGCAGGATGTCGTTGGCCCGCTTGAGCTCTTTGACCTCAGCCACGAGCGCCTTGATCCGCTCCGCGTCGCTGCTCAAGGGCCCCGGACGACGACCCTGGTCGATCTCGGCCTGGCGAACCCAACCGCGCAAGGTCTCAGGATGCATCCCCAACTGCTCGGCCACCCGGCCGATCGCACCACTCCTGCTAGCGGGATCACGGCGCAGCTCGACAGCCATCCTCGTGGCCCGCTCACGCAGCTCGTCGTTGTACTTCCTCGGTGCAGCCATAGCTCTCATCCTTCATGGATTGAGAGCCTCCATCAGACCCGGGGCGCTTCAGTATAAGCCTTGGCCTTCGGCCAACTTATTCAGTTCCGGGTAGCCGATGAAGCCAGTGGCCATGATCTTGACCTTGGTGTTATCACCAAAAACCGCGACCTTGTCCTTGATCAGCTGACCACCATTGTTCTCGTAAACCCCACCGAAAAAGACGCAGTCGGGTTCTAGC
>CAIXFH010000209.1 GCA_903918645.1 uncultured Actinomycetes bacterium
CCCAAGTGGCACCGCATAGGAATCGCCTGGCATGGACATGTTTGCGACCTTGAGAGTCTGCATCAGCTCACATGCAACATTTTGTCACAAGGCAGCCTCTCCGCAGACGACAAGGCTCGAGCTCGCTGCTACTCCGTCGTCGAGGAAGGTGTGCTCCTCTTGAACTTCACGGCCTTCGTCAGCCGAGGCGTGGGTCCACATGTTGTCGACGACGTGGTAGTGGTCGTCCGGGTAGTGCGGCATGGTCTCGCGGGTCAGGGTCGCGAGTGGCATCTGCTCGAATGGCGTGAACAGACGGGCACCGCTCGGTCTGGTCTGCAGGAAGGTGTAGGTCCTTCTGCTTGACTCCGCCGGTGCTTATTTGAATGGTGAGTTAGTTAGCCGGGGCCTCCGAGAACGGAGTACCCCTCGTGGTGGCCAGGGGCGGGGTCGAACCGCCGACCTTCCGATTTTCAGTCGGACGCTCGTACCAACTGAGCTACCTGGCCGTTCGTGCTGGGTGAGCATATCGGAGCGGTGGCTACTGCCCCAACATCGGGCCGCACGTGCCTTCATCGCGACCACTCAACCGAGTGTGCCGTGGTGGGCACGAGGGCCGAGGACCGCGACCTATCGGCTGGCCTTGCAACGTGCATCCCACTTCGTAGCGCCCTACTAAGTGCTGCTACGTACTGTGCGACCCCGACCGGGCTCGAACCGGCGACCTCCGCCGTGACAGGGCGGCGCGCTAACCAACTGCGCTACGGGGCCTCGTAGCTCAGCCGAAACCGAGCCTTGAGTCGTGCTGTACCCCCAACGGGATTCGAACCCGTGCTACCGCCGTGAAAGGGCGGCGTCCTGGGCCACTAGACGATGGGGGCCTGGTACAGACCTCCGACGTCACCTGTCAGGGGACGCGGAGAGCATACGTGACTATCCGGGTAGAGGCCAAAACGGACGACCACTCGAACGGTGCCCCAGGAGCCTATCGGCTCGGGCACTATGGGTGCATGCTCGAGGTACCGTTTGCCGATTTCGAGGATCTTGTGGCCGCCGCACTGGATGAGATTCCCGATCAACTCGCCCGCCTTGTCGACAACGTCGTCATCGTGGTCGAGGACGACGTACCGCATGGTGATCGGCCGCTTCTCGGGCTGTACGAGGGGATTCCGCTCACTCAGCGAGGTAATTACTACGCGGGTGTCATGCCCGACCGGATTACCTTGTACCGCAAGCAAATTCTGGCGATCTGCGACACGACAGAAGACGTGATCGATGAGGTGCACATCACCGTTGTGCACGAGATCGCACACCACTTCGGCATCGACGATGAACGTTTGCACGAACTCGGCTACGGCTGAGCCGACTGAGCCGACTGAGCTGGAAGTCGTAAGCAGCGGCTGATCCTGTGTGGCTGGACGCTAGTCGCCGGATTGATTCGACGGCTGATCGGTGGCGTCAAAATACGGCCGGACGGGTGATGCATCTTCGGGCAGCAGGAAGCCCCACTCCAAAGCGAGGCTGTCGCCGATGCCTGTACCTGGCCGGTAGCTGGGCGTCGCTGGGGTGAGCTCACCGCTGGTGAACTCGATCGTGGACTTATCGACCGCGCCGGCCCACTCGCTGCCGTTGTCGACCCACGACGGTGCTTCTTCGGACGACGGTGCTTCTTCGGACGACGGTGCTTCTTCGGACGACAATGGCTCTTGCGGCCGCGTTAGCCCCTCGCTCGCTGCGACCTCAATGGCAGGAGCGCCGGGTGCTGCTGAGGATGGCATGAGCCCGGTCCAGGACGCTGGCCCCGCCAAGGCGCCCTCGTCCAGCGAGACTGTGTTCGCGTACACCTCGAGTGGATACGGCTTGCCAAACAGGTCTCCCTGCGCCGCTGCGACACCGATGCGGCGAGCCTGCTCAAGGAGTTCGGGGGTGTCGACGCCAGCGGCAATCGTGACGATCCGCACGGCGTTCGCGGCTGCGACCATGCCTCGAACTAGGTCCTCGTAGTCGGGTGAATTCAACGTGTCGAGAAGTACCTCGGGGTCAAGGGTGACCGACGTGGCCGGGAGCCTGCGCAGTAAGCCCATGGAAAGCAGTTCGGTCGTGTAATGCGTGACGCCCAGTGCGATCGGGCCTTCGGCAATCAGGTCGCTGAGCCGGCGCTGGATACGACTCGGCTTACCTACTCGATCGACTTCGCTTTCGGCCAGCGCGAGGATCAAAAGTGGTGCCGGGCGACTGGCGTGCTCACCATCGAGCCCGTTCAACGCGGCGGCAGCAGCCTTTGCTGTGCCTGGCTCAAGAGCATTGCGTGATGTGGGAACCCACATGCTCAGTTCGTGGGCTCGAGCGGGTGCGACGTGGCGTACGTCTTGCACAGCCTGATCGAGCAGCCAGTGCACGACCGTGGTTGCCGTTGGCTCGTCGAGTGCCGCCCGAATCTCAGCTGACGGAACGACTTCCTGGCCTCGACGCCAGTGAAGTACCGCCTCGAACCCGGCCACTGAATTCGTCGCCAGTGTGACCACTGGCCGGTAGTGCACGCGCAATTCGCCCCGAAGGTGGGCGCTGGCTAGGTCGAGCATCGGAGCCGGCGCTTCTCCACTCGGCTTCGCGAGGACGACTCGGCCGCCACCTAGCGCCTTGGCGTCAAACATGGCGGCGTCAGCAAGTCTTTCTAGGTCGGCCGCCGAGTGATCCCCGGGGACGTAGAGCACAAGGCCGAGGCTGGCGCTGATAGGCACGTATTGATCGCCGATGGTCACCGGCTCACGGAGCACTGTGATCATTCGCTCTGCGAGACTGACCGCCGTTTCGGCATCGCCTACGTCCTCGCACAGGATCAGGAACTCATCGCCGCCTCGGTGCGCGACAAGGTCGGAGGTACGGAAGGTAAGCCGGAGCCGGTTGGCTGTGGTCCTGATGAGTTCGTCGCCTGCTTGATGACCGAGGGTGTCGTTCATCGTCTTGAGGCCATCGAGGTCGAGGAACATTACGGCGAGTTGGGTGCCAGCGCGCCGGGCTCGGGGTAGCGCGTGTGACAGCGCGGTCGAGAAGAACTCGCGGTTGGGGAGCCCAGAGAGTGCGTTGTGCAGTGCGGCATGACGAAGTTGGTCTTCGGCTGCCTTGGCTGAGGTGATGTCCTCGAGAGTGATCAGCGTGTGCGGCTCGTCGTTGTACTCGATGTCTCGTGAACGAAGGCGCACCCAGGCCGTCGTGCCGTTTACCCGGGTGATTTGCCGTTCCTTGCCGTGCACGAACCCACCGTCGGTCCGGCTCAGGTCGCGAAGGGCTCCGTCTGTCGGGCTCTCTGTGCCGAGGATCGTGTCGATGGTGGTGGTGAGGACATCGTCACGCGACATCCCTACTGCGAGACAGAATGCGTCATTGACGGCCGAGAAGTCGCCATGCCGGTTGACCACGCTGAGACCTACTGGGCTCGAGTAGAAGACAACTCGCAAGGCACGCTCACTGCGCCCAAGTCGCTGCAGTTCCTCAACTCGTTCGTGTTGATCGCGGATCACCATGATCACTTCGCCAACAGCACCGGCTGGGGTGTACGAGAACGCGCTGGCGCGCAAATCGCGCCACAACCATGCGCCATCGATCATCAGCCGAACTTCGAAATGGCGTACCTCGTCGGAACCAAGACTCACCAGTTCGTCGACCCACCGGCGCAGTTCTAACTCATCCGCGAGGTGGACGTCGAGGTCATTGAGTGAGGAACCCACATGCAGGTTCTCAGCGACAGCGGGAGATACAGCGGCTCCGCCGTGCACTGCACTGATCAGTCGGGTGGCAAGGTCGCACACGATGAGGATGTCAGGCGAGCTAGCCAGGATCCGTAAGGCTTCGTCGTTGTCGAACTGTTGCTCATCGGGCTGCATATTGCTGCCGGTGGGCTCCGATGCGCCGCGCTGCGTTGTCGGGATCTGCGGGGGCGGTTGAGTAATTCCGGGCCGTGCTGGCATAAGCGGACCGCTTGCGCGCTTGGCGCTTGTCGGTTCGGCGCCTAGTGCGGTAGAGGTACGTGAGGCATCGCGAAGATCGACGTTGAGCACACCGAATTCAGATTCCGGCTCTGGGTCAAGCGGCGCGGAGGTCTTCCCTGTGCTGCTCGTGCTTGATGCGCGGCTTAGGTCACTTGCGCTAGCCAGCGGCAGTGATCGGAGTGCGGGAGCCGATCGGCTGCCACGGGTGGGGTCTGCGCCAAATTGCCCTTGCGACGACCGCTCCGAATCCGCTGCCTCTGCTCGGCCGCCGTCTAGCCTTCGAGCCGAGCCTCGGGTCGGCGGAGTCTCGCGCTCTGCGTCGCTGTCTGCTGCATCGTCTTGATAAACCCCCACGACCCCGGGGCCTAGTGGACGAAAAGCCAGGGTGTGGCTGGAGTTGCCTGATTGGGCGAGGCGAAATCTCAGCTGGACTTCTGGTGTGTCCGATGCGAGCCAGTAGGCCGCTCGTAGGCGTGGAATATCGTCGGGATGCACCCCTCGGGCGACGTCGTCGATGGACCGGACTTCGTCGATGCGAGGTCGACCGTGGAGTTCGTAGGTGAGGTCAGACCACGCGACTGCTCCGTCATAAGTGACGGTAATCAGACCGACGCCAAGTGATTCGGCCGCCGCCACTAGGACATGGTCGACATAGCCGCGCGCGCTAAAGAGCGCGGCGACGATGTCCCATTCGCCGGCAGCGCGGCTCGTCATGGGGTTGATTGTGCCGATCCTCGCGCTCCTCGGCACCCCTTCTACGTGCCCATTCGACTTTCTGGGGGACGCAGGGCCCGAATCGTGAGCGCAGCGTGAGGTAACGGGCTTGGCGAACGCTTCAGGAGGCGTGGGTGACGTTGGTGGGAAGGGCCAGAAGCCGACCCGAAAGCGTCGCGGCCAGTGCGTGGAAATTCGTCAGATCAGCGGCGGTAAACGAATTGCCGCCCCCGTGATTGAAGTACAGGGCGACCAACACCCGGCCCTGCACCTGCCAGACGGAGAGAACTTCTGCCACGGCTCCGGAATCAATATCGGTGAGGGTCACGGCGATCGTCACCCGATGAGCCGGCGAGGTCAGGCCGCTGGCGTCGAGGGTGTCGGTGGGCCGTTGAGTGACATGCACAGAGTGCGTGCCGAAAGTAACGGGAGCCTGCGGATCGCAAGTCAGCTCAGCGGCTCGCAGTTCCGTGAGTGCTAGCTCTGCGGCGGCGGGAGTCTCGTACATGACTGCTTCGGTCATGACCCCCATCGGTGCTGCCGTGGGGTCGATGAGCACCACCTGGCGTCGCGCGGTGCGCTGTGTCTCGCTCGGGTAGGTGGCATTGCAGAAGTCGAGCGTGGGCGAGGACAGGGAGTCACCGTTGTCGATGAGCTGCACCTTGTAGCCCGTCGCGAAGTCTGACTCGACCATTCCAAGGGCGCCCAGTACCTCTTGGTCTGCACCCGAAGGAGCACTTCCGACTGTCGGGTTAGCGCTCGGATCCGGGCTGGCTGCGATGGATGGGATAGCGGTCGAGGCGACAACCGGGCCGAGCCCTTGCGGACCGTAGCCGGTGACGAATAGTCCAGCGCGCCAGGTGTTCTCGAGCGCCAACGGCGTGGGAGGCGCAACTACCGCTTTTTGCCCTCCGCAGGCCGTTAGGCCGGCCGACGTGGCAATCACGACCGCGAGCAGCCCCGAGGCGGCACGTCGCCGTGGCCCGCTCAGGGCTGGGGACGTCGAGATGGGCATGAGGGCAGTATTCCCTGAACTGGCCGTTGACGATATTCACGGGCTGGCGATCACCCGGATGCCCTTCCCTGCCAAACCGGGATTTGTGGCGCACACTGATGATGTGACCGCAGCCATGGACCGTGGACGTGAACAGGGTGTTGATTTCACCCGTCAGTTCACGGACTTCCGGCCGTCGGTTGCTAGCCAGTTGCGGGAGAACCTGTCGGTATTGCGCTATGCGGGCGCATTGCTTCCACGGCCATTTTCTTCAGTGGCTCTTGATCCAGATCGAGTCCCCGTGCTGTTGGTTCCCGGGTTTCTTTCAGGCGACTTCGCCATGGCTCCCATGAGCGATGCATTGCGCCGCGTCGGCCACTGGACCTCACCATCGGGCATCGCACCCAACATTGGCTGCACGCGGGTACTTGCTGATCTCCTCGAGGGCACGCTTGTCGCTGCCGCGCAGACCACGGGTCGACGAGTGGCGATCGTCGGCTGGAGCCGCGGGGGCACGCTCGGGAAAATCATCGCTATTCGCCGGCCCGAACTTGTGTCTGCCCTCATCACTCTCGGTACTCCGAACACTGACCCCCTCGCGATAAACCCAACCCTTGCTCTCCAACTTCAGGTGCTTACTCGTCTTACGGCACTCGGGGTCCCAGGGCTGCTCGGCGATGACTGCCTCAATGGTGATTGCGCCGCACAGGTGCTCGAATGGCTCGACGCGGACTTCCCGAAAGACGTCCCGTACGTATCGGCCTTCTCGATGACCGATGCCGTCATCGACTGGCGTGCTTGCCTCGACCCAGCCGCGCGGCACGTGGAGGTTGAGTCCTCGCACATGGCAATGGGAGCTGAGCCGGCGGTCATTGATCTTGTTCGCTCACTGCTCATCGATATCGCACCCGAGGCAGTCACGCTCTAGGCACGTCAGCGATCTAAGGTGGGCACCATCCGCCTTATGCACCAGTGGGAGTTGTCGTTCATGGCTAGTTCGGATTCGGGGCCGGCCGCAGGCGATCCCCAGCAGGCTGCCGAGCCGATCGGGCCGCCCAGTGGTGTGGTGGTTCCGCGCTTCGCCGGCCCAGAGACCTTCGCTCGGCTGCCCCGGCTCGATCAGGTGGACCGAGCTGGCGTTGCCATTCTCGGTGTTCCGTTTGACGCTGGGGTGTCGTACCGGCCAGGGGCGCGTTTCGGACCGAGCGGGATCCGGGCGGGCTCGAAGTTGCTACGTCCGTATCACCCCGAACTCGACGTGGATCCCTGGGGAATTGCCCAAGTTGCTGACGCCGGTGACATCGCGCCTAATCCGTTCGACCTGCTTGCCGCAGTCGGACAGGTTGAGGTGGCTGCCCGTCAGGTGCTGCAGAACGCGGATCGCCTGATCACAATTGGTGGCGACCACACGATTGCCCTGCCGCTGCTCCGGGTGATGGCCGAACGGCACGGCCCGATTGCCCTCGTGCACTTCGATGCCCACCTCGACACGTGGCACACCTACTTTGGTGCCCCCTATACCCATGGCACCCCGTTCCGGCGGGCCTCCGAAGAGGGCGTGCTCGATCTTGATGTCTCGTCGCATGTCGGGATTCGTGGGCCGATCTACGACCGCAAGGATCTGGTCGAAGATCGAGCGTTGGGCTTCGCAATCGTCAGCACGATGGAGGTCGCTCGTCGCGGCGTCGACGAGGCAATCGATCGTGTTCGCAGCCGCGTGGGTGATCGTCCTGTCTACATTTCAATCGATATCGACGTTCTTGATCCGGCGCACGCACCCGGCACTGGAACACCAGAGCCCGGCGGACTGACTTTCCGTGAGACCCAACAGATTCTGCGTGGTCTCACTGATCTGAATCTGGTGGGCGCCGATGTAGTTGAAGTTGCGCCCGCCTATGACCACGCAGAGCTCACCACCATTGCGGCTGCGAATCTGGTCTACGAACTGCTTGGCCTGATGGCGCTTGAGTCAAGGAAATCTGGAGAATCCGCGTGACCTCGGGTGCGATTGTTGCGACCGCGAGATCCATTGCGGCAGGAGAGGTTACGGCCGAAGCTGCGGTGCGCGAGTGCCTGCGTCGCATTGACGAGCGCGATGGTGCTCTGCATTCAGTCGTCGCACTTCGCGCGGAGGAGGCGCTGCACGAGGCACGAGAGCTCGATGTCGCACTCGATCGCGACGGCGTAGTGCGCGGACCACTTCATGGTGTGCCGGTGCTCGTGAAGGATCTCGAAGATGTCGAAGGAATGCCGACCCGAAAGGGATCGCGGCTCTTCGCTGACGCCCCGCCTGCTACCGAGGACGAGACCATTCCGGCTCGACTCCGGGCGGCGGGTGCGGTGATC
>CAIXFH010000210.1 GCA_903918645.1 uncultured Actinomycetes bacterium
ACGTTCCATGGACTTCCCGGTCTGCTTGCCGACGCCTTGCCGGACGCATTCGGCAACCAGGTAATCGACGCATGGCTCGTTAGCCAGAACATCGACAAGCGTCAGATCACGACTTTGGATCGGCTCGCTTACGCGGGTGAGCGCGCACTCGGGGCGTTGACCTTCCATCCTCCGGCGCGAGCGCTGCACGCGCCGGCCACTGCGATTCAGATCGCGGACATCGTCACCCAGGCCCGGGCGGTGATCGCCGGTAAGGCCGACGAGACCGACACGACCAACGCAACTCTCCGCCAACTCATCCAGGTGGGTTCGTCGGCTGGAGGTGCTCGGGCGAAGGCGGTTCTGCAGTACAACCCGACAACTGATCAGGTGCGCTCCGCATACGCCGAGCCAGTACCGGGCTTCGAGTCGTGGATCATGAAGCTCGACGGCGTGGCCGGTGCCGCTGACGGCTCTGTGAATTCGCTCGACGCCCCGGAGCAATACACGCGGATCAAATACGCCTACTACCTGATGGCGACCACTGCCGGGGTAGAGATGTCGGAGTCGCGACTGCTCGCTGAAGGGCCCCGCGCGCACTTCATGACACGCCGCTTCGACATCGCCGACGGCGAACGGATCCACATGCAATCCCTGTGCGCGATCGACCACCTTGACTTCCGCTACAAGAACGCGCACTCCTACGGGCAGTACTTCGACGTCATCCGACGTCTTGGCCTAGGCGAGGACGCTCTCGCGCAGGCCTACCGCCGGATGGCGTTCAACGTCGCGGCCATGAACCGTGACGATCACACGAAGAACGTCGCGTTCCTCCTGCCGCAGGGTGGAACCTGGAGGTTGGCTCCAGCCTTCGACGTGACACACGCGTTCAACCCGAGCGGCGAATGGACTCAGCACCACCAGATGAGCCTCAACGGCCGCTTCGATGCAATCACACTCGCCGACCTCTACGCACTAGCTGACACCCAAGGCATCCCCCGGTTTCGCCAGGTGACCGACGAGGTACTTGCCGCAGTGCGCGCTTGGCCCGACTTCGCCCACCAGGCCGGTGTCGACGGACGCACCGTTGGCCACATTCATGACCAAATGAGCGAACACTCACTGTCCTGAGCACCGGTCAGCTCTGGTCAGTCCGGGTCAACCTCGAAGTCTGCGGGTCGGCTTATCGCGGCGCTGGCTCACCCAACGTGCGCCCGAGAGTGCCCATGTCTCGCGACATATCTATGGCTTCCCTGGCGATACTGAGCCAGCCCCACGAGCGAGTCCGCGAAGGAGTGAATCAACCATCGCGGAGAAGTTCGCCTCGCGGTCATGAGCGAAGTGGACGCCGGCGATTTCGAGGCTGACCGCGCCGTGGATGGCACTCCAGATCTGTTGAGCGGCGTCGGTGCTGTCGCCGGGGGTTAGTCCGCCGGAGTCCATCGCCGCATGCACTCGCTCAACCAAAGTTCCGAACGAAACTTTCGCCGCGTCCTTGGCTTCGGGTGACAACTCAAGCAGCATCATCTGCTCAAACATCACGTGATAGAGCTGCGGATTGTCGATAGCGAATTTCCGGTACGCCATGCATCCCGCATGCAGTCGAAGCAGTGGACTCGTCGCCGGAGGAATCTCGATCGCTACTTGAAGTGCGTCGAATCCGCGAACGAAGAGGGCTTCGAGCAATCCGTCCTTATTACCGAATCGGGAGTAGACCCCCATGGGCGCGACCCCGGCCCTCGATGCCACTGATCGCACGGTGAGGGCGGCGAGGCCCGATTCCTCAATCAGCGCAAGCGCGGCGTCGACCAGTGAATCCGTTACCTCGACGCTCGGAGTTCGGGTGCGCTGAGAATTTGACACGCTCCAGCATAGCGTGCCATGTTTATAGAACGTTGTTATCTAGGGGAGTTGTTGCTGTGCCTACGTTGAGTACGAGCCGTCGATGGATCGCGTTGAGCGTCCTGTGCCTGAGCCTGCTGCTGTCGGTGGTCGACAACACGATCGTCAACGTCGCGTTGCCTACTCTCAACAGCGATCTCGGAGCAGGGACGACCGAGCTCCAATGGATCGTCGATGCCTACACACTCGTCTTCTCAGCACTGCTGCTCACCATGGGGCACTTCGGTGATCGCTTCGGCCGCAGACGTGCATTGCAGCTGGGCTTGTTCCTCTTCGCGGGCACATCGGGGCTAGCGGCGATGTCGACGACGTCGGCCCAGCTCATCGGGGCGCGCGCACTCATGGGTATCGGCGCTGCCCTGATTTTTCCTGCGACTCTGGCGATCTTGGTCAATGTCTTTACCGATCCGAAGGAGCGCGCGGCCGCGATCGGCGTGTGGTCGGCGATGGTGGGAGTTGCGGTTGCCATCGGCCCGATCGCTGGCGGACTGCTACTTGAGCACTTCTGGTGGGGCTCGATCTTCATGGTCAACATCCCGGTCGCACTCATCGCGATCGCACTCGGTGCGCTGTTGCTGCCCGAATCTCGTGACCCGAATGTGGGCCGCATGGACTACGCCGGATTGGTGCTCTCAGCCGCGGGTGTCGGGCTGGTGATCTGGGCAATCATCGAGGCGCCAACTCTGGGCTGGACGTCACCGTCGATCCTCGCGGCCTTCGCGGGAAGCGCCGCACTTCTCGTCGCGTTCGCACTCGTCGAACGTCGACTCACTCATCCGATGCTTGATGTGACTCTGTTCAAGAATGCGCGGTTCACCGCAGCGAGCGTGTCGGTCGCGACCGCATTCTTCGCGCTCTTTGGGTTCATCTTCCTCATCACGCAGTTTCTTCAACTGGTGCAAGGGTTTACCCCACTGCAGGCTGGAGTGCGCACTCTCCCGTTCGCCATCGCAACGGGCATCATGTCGCCAGTGGCCATTGCGCTCATGCACCGTTTCGGGTCCAAGGCCATCGTGACAATTGGCTTGCTCGTCATGGCCACCGGATTCGTCATCGCCGCGACCGTGCAGGTCGACACTCCTTACCTAGGTCGCGTGCTGATCTCCATGGTGACGATCGCAGCCGGGCTGGGCTTGGCAACAAGCCCAGCGACCGAATCGATTATGGGAGCAGTGCCGCCGGACAAGGCCGGTGCCGGCGCGGCAGTGAACGACACCACACGCGAATTCGGTGGCACCCTTGGTGTTGCCGTGGTCGGCTCAGTGTTTGTCACCGTGTACGGACCCAAAGTTGTTGACGGTTACCGCAGCCTCGGCCTTCCGCCAGAGTTTGAGTCGATCGTCCGAGAGTCGTTGGCCGGAGGACTCATCGTCGCAGCGAAACTTCCCTCCGACGAAGGAGCGAAGCTCGCCGCTATCGCCAAGGCTGCATTCGTTGACGGGCTCACGCGAGGTTCGCTAGTAGCGGCAACCGTTGTCGCGGTGGGGGCGCTCATCTCGTGGAAGTTCCTGCCGACACGAGCGAAGTCATGACACAGGCGTCAGCTTTGCTGGGGCGGCCAGGCGTCGCATTGTTGCAAGCGTTGGCGGGCGGGGAACTGCTCTCGTCTCTCGCGGGTCGCGATATCTCGGAACGTCGAATTCAAGGGCCGGCCCGAAATCGGCTTCACGCGTTTCGACCGTCGCGAGAGAGACGACGTCTGGAATCGGTCCACCAGCAGGAGCTCTGCCAGTCCGTCGGACCGGACCCCGCGCGGACGTATCAGAACGACGGCATGACCGCGGCGGCAGCCGCTCACGAAGTGATCGCACACCGCCCGGTCCGCAATCGGCTGCCGGAGAAGCACGATTCAGGCTCAGCAAAGTGGGAGGGGCGTGGCAAGCTGCGATCGTGACTGACTCAGATCTTCCCTTGGGCCTCTATGAGCGCTTGATGACCGAAGACCTGACGAGGCGTCTACGGGGTCTGCAAACGCTTGTCGAAACTGTGGCAGATGGCGACCAGCCTGGGGTGCTGGCCGATTTCGTGGGAGGAGAGTTAAAGTCCAAGCTTGCCGGGCTCAGCTCCATCGAACGCGTTCAGCTAGTCAACCGTCTTCTGGGCGAGCTTGGTCTAGAAGTTGTCGAAACCGGACCCCGCCAACTTCTCGCCGTCGTCAAGCCCAACTCACCTGGCAGGCTCGAAAATTTGAGGACACGCACGGTCACAGCCGTCGGGAGCCCTGCCCTACTAACAAATGCCCGATCTGATCCCAAGCTCGGATCTGAACTCAGGGCCGAGCTCCCCACCGCGGATCAAGTCGATCTCCTCTGCGCCTTCGTGAAGTGGACCGGCCTACGTGTCCTCGAAGACGAGCTTCTGGAATTGCGCACACGCGAGATCCCCTTTCGCGTGTTGACGACGACCTATATGGGTGCCACGGACCGAACCGCTTTGGACCGGCTCGTCCGGGACTTCAACGCGACAGTGAAGGTCAACTACGAGACTCAGTCCACGCGGCTTCACGCGAAGGCCTGGCTGTTCCGGCGCGATAGTGGCTATGACACGGCTTACGTAGGTTCCTCCAACCTCAGCCGTGCCGCGTTGCTCGACGGCCTTGAGTGGAACGTGAAACTGGCCGGCGCGCACACGCCTGAGCTTCTGACGAAGTTCGAGGCAACGTTCGACTCGTATTGGGCGGACCCTGCGTTTGTCACCTACGACCCAGACACAGACGGGGATCGTCTCGACGAGGCGTTGGCTCAGGCCGGCGGGGTTCAGGACCCCAGCAGCAGGCCCCTGGCCCTGAGCGGCCTCGACGTGCGCCCCTATCCGCATCAGGTGGAGATTCTCGACAAGCTCGTTGTCGAACGTGAGGTCCATGACCGTCATCGAAACCTTGTGGTGGCAGCGACGGGCACTGGCAAGACAGTGGTGGCTGCTTTCGACTACGCGAGGATGCCGGACCGACCGTCACTACTCTTCGTCGCTCACCGCAAAGAGATCCTCGAGCAGTCACTGCGCCGGTTTCGAGAGGTGCTTGCGGATGGATCCTTCGGGGAGATGTATGTCGGTGGTGAGCGCCCGCGTAGGTGGAGGCACGTCTTTGCGAGTGTCCAGAGCTTGTCTTCGTTGGGCATCGAAACGCTGGCCGCTGATCATTTCGACGTCGTTGTGATCGACGAGTTCCACCACGCTCAGGCAGTCACCTACCAGCGGATTCTCGACTACCTCAAGCCACGTGAGCTTCTCGGGCTAACGGCGACACCGGAGCGGGCCGATGGCGTTGATGTGCGCTCATTCTTCGACGGCCGAACTGCAGCGGAGCTCAGACTGTGGGACGCGCTAGAGAGCGATCTGCTGAGCCCATTTCACTACTTCGGCGTTAGTGACGGAACGGACCTATCTCAGCTTGACTGGCGCAAGGGTGACTATGACGTGAGCTCGCTCGAGCGCGTTTACACCGCGGACGACGCGCGTGTGCGCATCGTGTTGCGCGAGCTCCGGAAGCGGATTGACCAGCCTCTCGCTATCCGGGCTCTCGGTTTCTGCGTGTCGATTCGCCACGCTGAATTCATGGCCGATCGGTTCACGAAGGCGGGCATTCCATCTTTAGCAGTCTCTTCCACGTCGACAAGTGAAGAGCGCGCTTCCGCGCTGCGCGACTTGCGGGATCGGCGCGTAAATGTGCTCTTCGCTGTCGACTTGTTCAATGAGGGGCTCGACATCCCGCAGGTCGACACGCTCCTCATGCTGCGTCCCACATCGAGCGCCACAGTGTTTCTCCAACAGTTGGGTCGCGGCCTTCGCCGGACGGCCGATAAGCCGGTGCTCACTGTCCTCGATTTCATTGGGCAGCAGCGTGCGGAGTTTCGCTTCGACCTGAAGTACCGCGCGCTCACTGGAACCAGCCGGGCCGGGCTCCAGCGGCAACTCGAGCGGGGCTTCGCCTTCCTGCCTTCCGGATGTGAGTTCGTCCTTGACTCGGTGGCTCGAGACATCGTCCTCAACAACGTGAAGAGGCAGTTGACTCTGAACCGCAAGTCGCTCGCCGCCGACGTGCGAAACCACGGCGATCTGGACCTTGCGACCTGGCTCAAGGAATCAGGCCGCGAGCTGGCCGACGTTTTTCGCTTCGGGTCATGGACCGATTTAAGGCGCGCGGCTGGGTTGCCAACGGCGCCGGCGGGGGTGCTCGAGGAAGCACTCCTGAAGCGGACAAGCGCCTTCGCGCACGTCGATGACTCGGAACGCGCTGACCACTACATGAGACTGACAGCGAGTCACATTGACTATGCCAGCCTGAACGATCGTGAGAAGCGGTATGCACGCATGCTGTTCTTCTCACTGTGGCCAAATGGCGGGCTCTTCTCGAGCTATCAGGACGGTTTCGATGTGCTAGCCGTGCACCCGGCCGTCTGCGAGGAGATACGTCAGATCATTGCGCTAGGGCTCGAGAGCGCCACCCACGTGTCAGCGCCCATGGAGCAGGACATGGGCGATATCACCATGAGGACACACGCCCACTACAGCCGCGAAGAAGCCCTGGCCGCACTCGATTGGGCATCCCTCGATCGGAAGCCATCGGCCTTTGTGGCCGGTGTTGTCTGGTCGGAGCCCATGAAGACAGACACCTTCTTCGTAACGCTGAATAAGGCCGAAGGCGAATACAAGCCCACGACGATGTATCGCGATTTTGCGGTGAGCCCAGACATCTTCCATTGGGAGTCGCAGAATGCCACCTCCGTAGCATCTGC
>CAIXFH010000211.1 GCA_903918645.1 uncultured Actinomycetes bacterium
CACTGGGAGATCACCCCACGCCCAGGAGTCCAACCACACGAACACGACTACTGGCAGATGCAACCACCCCAACCACCCACCTGGTTCCAGCAGTAGCCAAACACCTTGCGCGGCCGATAGCGGCCATGCCGTAAAGCACGAATGCCCGGGCTCACCCGATCCGCGAGCCACTCCAAACCGCTGTTGCATCATGCGATGTACGAGACATGCCCGTTCGAATCGCTCGCACCCGGATCGATCGGTGCTCGGTCATACCTCTACCAACCGTCCGTTAGAGTCGGCATTGACGGATTAGCTGCGTTTGGAAGGGCTTGAAACATGGCAGATGTGTATCTCGTAGACGGCGTACGCACTCCGGTCGGACGCCTCGGTGGCGCACTTGCCGAGGTGCGTCCCGACGACCTAGCCGCAACCGTGGTGCGATCTGTCGTCGAGCGCACCGGAATCGACGGTAGAGCCATCGATGCCAATCTCGAAGTCTGAAAAGTCAAGTAGCGCAATGAATTACGGCCACGCGCTGCTACCACTGGGCGATGCGCCGAGCGCACCCAACGATCACATCACAATCCAGTGAACATCAGATAAACGCACCCGCAGAAGGAAGCAAGTACTAGCCCAGGGTCGCGTGCATCTCCCACACAAGGCATTCGGCTGGGCCACCTACCGCAGTGACTCGACGGCCGTCGGATCCAGTAATGCGAGCCGAGTCGCCCGTACCCAGAATCCCCGCCGCCTCGACGTTGACGCTGCCTCGAGCGACAAACAGATGCACGAAGGGCGCGGTCGGTAGCGCGATCGTCTCGCCACCCGCGAGCCGCGCCGCGAGCAGACCGGCGTGTTGGTTGTTGATCCGAATCGCACGATCGTCGGCATGCTTGGCCATGCCCGAGGCAACGGTGACAAGGCCGCCCCGCTGCAACTCGGAAGTGATGTCTAGCTGCTCGTACCCCGGCGCGAGATTCGCAGTGTCGGGCACTACCCACATCTGCACGAAGTGCACGGGATCACGGTGTTCGGGCTCTCCGGTGAGCCGCCACGAGTCGTTCTTCTCGGAGTGCAAGATCCCTGAGCCGGCGCTCATCCGCTGCGCCAGGCCAGGATGGATCACGCCGCTATTGCCTTGGGAATCTTGATGGACGAGTTGCCCGTCGAGTACCCAGGTCACGATTTCCATGTCGCGATGAGGGTGAGTCTCAAAACCCGAGCCGGCTGCAACCACGTCATCGTTAGACACGAGAAGTAGCCCGAAGTGCGTGTTCTTGGGGTCGTAGTGCTGGGCGAACGAGAAACAGTGGGCACTGTCGAGCCAGTCGATCTCGGTCCTAAATCGGTCGCGCGCCCGACGAATATCGATCTCCGGAACAACCTGACTTGCCATGAACTCCGCGACCCTTCCGTGGGCGGTGGCTGCCTGCCTGTCGAAAATACGCCGATTGTGGGCTTCCGCCAAACCAGGTGGGAATGCGAGACGGCCGGTCGGCCTCGGCTGGAACTGTCCGATGCCCTGTCAGTACCTCTAGGCTGCGCTCTGTGAGTAGCCGTCGTCGAGCCGCCACCGTTCGCCGGCTCGAACGCGCGACCGGCGACCTCTCAACCGCCGCATCGGCTCGAATGGAAGCCGAACTCCCCTGGTATGCAGCCATGTCAGCCGAGGACCGTTCGTGGGTTAACTTGGTCGCACAGGCTGGCATCGCCGCATTTGTTCACTGGTTTCGCGATCCCGAAGGCGCTCAGGCCATCACGGCCGATGTCTTCGCGACAGCCCCTCGCGACCTCGTGCGAGCAGTGTCGTTGCAGCAGACCGTTGATCTCGTGCGAACCACGATTGCAGTGGTCGAACAGCGAGTTAACGAGATAGCCGGACCCGACGATGCAGCCTGGTTCCGTGAAGCAATCTTGTTGTACTCGCGCGAGATTGCCTTCGCCGCGGCTCAGGTCTACGCCAGTGCGGCAGAAGCTCGCGGGGCTTGGGATGCGCGGCTCGAATCCCTTGTCCTAGATGCACTTTTGCGTGGTGAAGTCGACGACGCCGTGGTCTCACGCGGGTCCGCCCTCGGGTGGGGTCACGTGTCCGGCGTTTGCGTCGTTGCTGGATTCGCGCCCCCTGGTGATCCAGAAGCAATCGCCGAGTCGGTAAAGCGCGCGGCGCGGCATGCGCGCCTCGACGCCCTGACCCGAGTGCAGGGGCAGCGCCTCGTTGTCGTTCTCGGACACGTCAGGGATCCAGAGCAAGCAGCGCGACTGATGAGCAGCCAGTTCGCACCGGGCGCGATCGTGGTCGGGAGGCTTGTGATCGGTTTGCACGATGCAGCGCACAGCGCGCGTGAAGCACTAGCCGGGCTCCGAGCGGCGCAGGCCTGGCCGGACGCCCCGCGGCCGATCACCGCCGCTGATCTGTTGCCAGAGCGCGCGCTCAACGGTGACGACGATGCGATCGCCCAGCTGATCCGTGAGGTATACCTGCCGTTGACGAACGAGGACCCGACCTTGATCGCGACCGTGTCGAGTTACCTTGAACGCACCGGATCACTCGAAGGCGCAGCACGCGAACTTTTCGTCCATCCGAACACTGTGCGCTATCGCCTCCGCCGGGTTGCTGACGTCACTGGGCTCAGCCCTACGGTTCCGCGTGATGGCTGGTCGATTCGTCTTGCACTGACCCTTGGTCGCCTTCGAGACACGTCCCCCTCGTTGTAGGAAACCTACAAGAATCAGCGCGCGACCTTGGTGAGGTCGTGAACACCGACGGAGCGCAAACACCGACACCCTGAGCAGGTGCTTGTTGTTGTCGCGCCAGGTCAGGGCGCCCAGACCCCCGGTTTCCTCCTACCTTGGCTCGAGCTGCCCGGATTCGAGGCTCGCCTCAACTGGCTCTCGACCGTGTCGGGGGTCGATCTGGTGACCCATGGCTCGGTGAGCGACGCCGAGACAATTCGCGATACCGCAATCGCTCAGCCGCTGCTCGTCGGCGCGGGTCTAGTCACCTTGCTCAGCCTGTTTCCGCATCCAGCCGAGTCGTACGGCAAGGTCGGAGCCGGTGCCGGGCACAGCGTCGGTGAGATCACCGCGGCAGTTGGTGCCGGTGTCCTCAGCGCTGAACAGGCGATGGTGTTCGTCCGCGAGCGCGGTAATGCCATGGCCGCCGCGTCCGCAGTCACAGCGACGGGCATGACTGCAGTCCTTGGCGGCAATCGTGATGACGTCATCGACGCGGCCCATCGGGCCGGCCTCACCGCGGCGAACGAGAATGGTGCTGGCCAGATCGTCGTCGCTGGCACGCTCGAACAACTCGAGGCGTTCGCGGCCAACCCTCCCGAGAAGTCCCGCTTACGGCCACTTCCCGTGGCTGGCGCGTTCCACACCGAACACATGGCCCCCGCCGTAGCGATCTTGGCTCGCCACGCCCGCTCGATCTCCGTACACGACACCCGCACCCGGCTGATCAGCAACGCCGACGGGTCCATCGTCCACAGTGGTCGCGACGTCCTGGCCCGCCTTGTCACCCAGGTAAGCAACCCGGTGCGGTGGGATCTATGCATGGCCACGATGGCTGACCTCGGAGTCACCGCAATGCTCGAACTAACTCCCGCAGGCACTCTGACCGGCCTAGCCAAGCGCGCACTGCCCGAGATCGAGACCCTCGCTGTCAACTCCCCCGACGACCTTGAGGCCGCATGGGATCTGATCGAACGACACAAGACCCTCAGCCCAGTCGCCCAGTCGCCCACCTGGCGACTATTGGTCTCCCCCACCAAGGGAACCTTCAAGTTGGCCGTCGACTCCTTGGTCGGAGATGCCTTGATCGCCGGCGCGCCGATCGGATCGGTAGTAAATCTTCGCGACGAATTGCCAATCATGGCCCCGCACGGGGGTACGGTCGTCGAGTGGCTAGTTGAAGACGGCGATCCCGTCTCCCCCGGCCAGCCGATCGTGCGACTGCATCCGGAGGCAATCCACTAGTGACCGCAGCACTACGACTACCCGAACCTCGTCCAGGCAGCAGGATTCTTGCCACGGGCGCATACCGTCCTGCGCGAGTCCTCACCAACGACGAAGTCGCTGGCCCCATCGACTCGTCCGACGAGTGGATTCGTGAGCGCTCAGGAATTGTCGAGCGTCGTTGGGCCGCAACAGATGAGACAGTCGCCGATATGGCGATCGCGGCAGCCAGCAAGGCGATCGCTAGCTCGGGCATCGCCCCAGAGGCAATCTCGATGGTTCTGGTCGCGACCATTACCGACTCGCTGCAACTCCCCTCGGTGGCTGCACTAGTAGCCGACAGGCTCGGTGCCAAGAACGCAGCCTGCACCGATCTCGCGGCGGCCTGCGCTGGCTTCTGCTACGGCTTAGGATTGGCTGATTCCTTGGTGCGCACGGCATCAGCCGAGTACGTGCTGGTGATTGGCGTCGAGAAGCTCAGCGACTTCGTGTCGCCGACCGATCGCGGCACGGCGTTTATTTTCGGCGACGGAGCCGGCGCTGTGATCGTAGGTCCGAGCGATCACCCAGGGATCGGGCCGACCATCTGGGGGGCCGACGGTTCCCAGCATGACGCGATCAAGGCCACCCGCACGTGGATCGACTTCCGCGATAACCCTGCTGACACAGCGCCACCAACAATCACCATGCAGGGTCAGGCAGTGTTTCGCTGGGCGATCGGCGAGATGACAAAGGTCTGCCACCAAGCCTTGGAAGCGGCCGGCATAACGGTCGACGATCTGGCTGCGTTCATCCCGCACCAAGCGAACATGCGAATCACTGACGCCATGGTTCGCGCGTTGAAACTCCCCGAACACGTCGTGGTGGCTCGCGACATCGAATACACCGGTAACACGTCGGCAGCATCAGTCCCGCTCGCCATGGATGCGGTGCTCGCCTCGGGCAAAGTGGCCAGCGGCGGCCTCGCCCTGCTCATCGGTTTCGGCGCCGGGCTCGTCTACGCAGCCCAGGTCGTCGAACTCCCCTAATCCACCGGCTGGCTTGCCATTCGGCGTTCGACCGCACGACAGAAACACAGCACTCCAGCACTTCTCGCACCAGTCCAGTCCAGTCCAGTCCAGTCCAGTCCAGTCCACCGCACCAGTCAAGGAGACAACACCGTGTCGCAGACACTCGAGGGCCTCGCCGCAATCGTCAACGAGGTTGCCGGTACCCCCATCGCGGACATCACCGCAGAGAAGTCCTTCGTCGACGACCTAGACATCGACTCGCTGTCGATGGTTGAGGTTGTCATGGCATGCGAGGACAAGTTCGGCGTCAGCATCCCCGACGGCGAGGTCAAGAACCTCAGAACCGTTGGCGACGCAGTCGCATTCATCGATAGCGCAATGTCTGCCTGATGACTTTCTTGGTGCTGGCGTCCTAGCAACGCATATCTGCAACCCCGATCTGCAACCCCGATCGGCAAGCTAGATCGGCAAGCTAGGTCGCCAGCACCAAGGTCTTCAGCTAACCCACGTCGTATGTTCGCGAACATCTTGCAAGGGAGCACTTGATGAGCACCTCGACGCAACGCGTCGTCGTCACTGGCCTTGGTGCCACCACTCCGGTGGGGGGCGACGTCGCCAGTACTTGGGAAGGCCTGCTCGCTGGCAAGTCCGGCGTCCGCCTACTCGAGGACCCGCGCTATGCCGAATTGCCCGTGCGGTTCGCCGGGCAGGTTGCCGTCGACCCTTACGACGTTCTCGACCGAGTCGAGGCCCGCAAACTTGATCGCTGCCAACAACTTGCGCTGATCGCGGCGCGTGAGGCATGGGGCGATGCGTCGCGCCCAGAACTAGACCCCGAGCGACTCGGTGTGGTCTTTGCCACCGGCATCGGCGGAATCGTCAGCCTGCTCGACAACTACGACATCCTCAACACTCGCGGCTGGTCACGCGTGTCGCCGATGTCCGTCCCCCAACTCATGCCTAACGGTGCCGCCGCTTGGGTGGGGCTCGACCTTGGCGCCAAGGCGGGGATCCACACACCGGTCAGCGCCTGCGCTTCCGGCGCGGAAGCCATCGGCTACGCGCTCGAGATGATCCGCAGTGGTCGCGCCGACGTCGTCGTCGCCGGCGGAACCGAAGCCTGCATCCATCCGATCACGGTTGCCGCGTTCGCCGCGATGCGCGCACTCTCCACCCGCAACGACGAACCAGAGCGAGCGAGCCGCCCCTACGACAAGGGCCGTGACGGATTCGTCATGGGCGAAGGCGCTGGCGCACTGGTGCTCGAATCTGCCGAACATGCCGCTGCACGTGGCGCTCGGGTGTACGCCGAGGTCGCCAGCGTTGGGATGACGGCAGACGGCCATCACATTGCGCAGCCCGATCCAGAGGGCAAGGGCGCCACTCGCGCCATTCGTCTCGCCCTCGAAGCCGCAGGGGCCTCACCATCGGATGTCATCCACGTCAACGCCCACGCCACCTCGACTCCGCAAGGTGATATCGCCGAGGCCACCGCAATCCGGGCAGTGCTCGGTGCTGCCACCGACGGTGTTGCAGTCAGCGGCACCAAGTCGATGACCGGCCACCTTTTGGGCGGGGCCGGCGCGGTCGAATCCGTTGCAGCCATCTTGGCCCTGAAGTATCGGCTCGCCCCCGTCACCGCCAACCTCGACGACCCCGACGACGAAATAGGTCTTGACATAGTTCACGGATCACCGCGCGAATTGCGCAGTGGCGACGCCGTAGTCCTGAACAACTCGTTTGGTTTCGGTGGCCACAACGTCGCCCTCGTCTTCCGGAGCGTGTGATGACAGCAGTGGCACCCGACAGCGTTGAGGTCACCGAACTCGATCCACGGCACCCACTTGTGCGGATGCCCGCCTTCCTCGACGACAACACCATGTCGCTGATCTCACCGGTCGATGACTGCGGCGTAATCGCAGCAACCGGAAGGATTCTCGACACTCCGGTAGTTGTGTTCTGCACCGACCCCACTGTGCAGGGTGGCGCGATGGGCATCGCTGGCTGCCACGTGCTGTTCCAAGCGTACGAACGCGCGTTGGCCGATGGCGTACCCATCGTTGGCCTCTGGCACTCCGGTGGCGCACGGCTACGCGAGGGCGTTGAAAGTCTGCACGCTGTCGGCAAGGTCTTCGCGATCATGACCAAGGTATCTGGGGTCATCCCACAGATTTCGGTGGTGCTCGGCCCAGCTGCCGGTGGCGCTGCCTACGGTCCAGCACTCACTGACGTCGTCGTACTCGGCCCTGAAGGTCGCATCTTCGTCACCGGTCCTGATGTCGTTCGTTCAGTTACCGGCGAGGACGTCGACATGCTGCGCCTCGGTGGACCCGAGCCGCACGGCCGACGCAGCGGGGTCGTTCACGTAGTCACCGAATCTGAGCGATCTGCGCTCGATGAGGGCGGGCGCCTAGCCTCACTCTTGGGCAATCGCGGCACCCTGGACATCGACTCCGTCACAGACACCGACCTCGCAGCTTTGCTGCCCGAAAACCCCAAGCGCGCGTATGACGTGCACCCACTCGTTGCTGGAATTCTTGACGCTGACTCAGCCCTTGAACTCCACCCCCGATGGGCACCCAACGTCGTCACCACCTTGGGGCGCATCGGCGGTCGCTCAGTGGGCGTAGTTGCCAACAACCCACTTCGCCTCGGTGGGTGCCTCGATGCCACCAGCGCAGAGAAGGCCGCCCGCTTCGTCCGCATGTGCGATGCCTTCGGCGTTCCACTCATCGTCGTCGTCGACGTGCCTGGTTACCTGCCCGGTGTCGGACAAGAGTGGGACGGCGTCGTGCGACGCGGTGCCAAACTCCTACACGCCTTCGCTGAGGCAACCGTGCCGCGAGTAACCGTCATCACTCGCAAGGCTTACGGCGGCGCCTACATCGCGATGAACGCGCGCGCCCTAGGTGCAACCCGAGTGATCGCTTGGCCAGGTGCTGAGGTCGCGGTCATGGGCGCGGTGGCGGCTGTGCGGATTTTGCACCGTCGCAAACTAGCTGAGGTGCCGCCCGATGCCCGAGCCCAAGTCGAGATCGAATTGGCCGACGAGCACACCCGGATCGCAGGCGGGGTGGAGAAGGCGGTCGAGATCGGCGTGGTCGACGAGGTGGTCGAGCCCACCCGGACGCGATCGGCACTCGCTAAGGCGATCGCCGACGCCCTAGCCGTTGACCCCGACATTCGC
>CAIXFH010000212.1 GCA_903918645.1 uncultured Actinomycetes bacterium
CCGAACCCCTTGGGGTTCGGCCCTTCTCGCATGTCGAGTCGGCGCTCCGAGGGGCGATCAGTCTTATTCGGAGTCCTCGTCCGGGAGGGCGAAAGTCGCGAGTGTGACAGCGGTGATTAGTTGCACAGGTCCATCGGTATGTAGTCGCACACGCACTCGCTGGCCAGAACGCAGCAGGCGCAATCCGCCAGCGTCGAATGCAGCGGCGTCATAGGGGAGGACGTATCCGGCGTCGGTGAGCACTGAGCCTGATCGAGTGCTTGGGTCGAAATCCTTTGCGGTTGCCCGAATTTCACGTGTGCTCATCTGATCAGCCGCGGTCGGTCTCGTCGCGGTCGCGGGTGGCCGCGCTCTGCGTTTCCGGGCCAACGCCAAGTCGTCGAGCATCCCAAAGGTCGACCTCGGTGTCGACGTCGCGCCGAAGGCCCGGCACCGGACCACAGTCGAGGGCGACGGCTCCGGAGGCAACGTGTGCGGCGCATGATCGTGGACCAAAGTGCGGATCGACGCGGATCCCTGCGCGGGCCGTGAGCAAGGTGGTGCCCAAGCCGGACGCGTCAGCGATGAAACCTCGTGGGACCAAGTCAGCTGCAGCCAGGGCGCGAGTTAGTTCTTCGGTCCGAAGCGCAGGTAGGTCGCAAGTGAGGATCGCGATGTCGGCATTGGGGGAATCGTGTTCGACGTACTGAACTCCATGTGCGACCGCATCGCTGAGTCCGGAGTCGGGCTCATCTGCGATCCAGGTGACACCCCAATCGTCGGCATCGGAGCGCACGAGCAGGTCGTCGGTGACTATGACCACTGCGCGCACTGAGGGGGACTGCAGGGCTGCGCCCAGGGTGTCGAGTGCGAATGCGTGAGCAAGCGAGCGGCGCTCCCCAGCTGGCCGCGACGACAACCGCGACTTCGCTCGATCGAGCCGTTTGACCGGCATCACGATGATCCAGGACGCAGGATCGCCAGAGTTTGTCACGGTCACATCTTGTCTCACGATCGTTGCCAACCCCACGCCTGGGCGACACGATCAGTCGTGGCCCGTGCATGTAACACCTGGGCGGGGGATGATCGGTCCTGGTAGCTGGCCTGGTAGCTGGCCTGGTAGCTGGCCAGCAAGGCAGGGGCAAGTCAATGCGTCAGGAGGTGTGATGTCGGTCGTCTCAAGCGGAAAGCGGATGGGCGCGTCCTACTGCACCGCTGTGCTGCTGCTTCGCCCGTGGCTCATGCTGCTGACTCGGCGCGACTGGCACGGCGCGCAGAACCTTCGCGCAACCGTGCGTCCGGATGGGACGCAGGAAGGCATCGTGGTTGGGGTCAACCACCTCAGTTACTTCGACCCCTTGGTAGCTGCGCACTTTCTTTACGACAGTGGTCGCCTGCCTAGGTTCCTCGGCAAGTATCAGGTGTTCGACCTGCCGCTCGTCGGCTCGATCATTCGGGGTGCCGGACAGATTCCGGTGTATCGCGATCATGAGGACGCAGCCAATGCGGTTCGCGATGCGATCGAGGCGGTGGGCAAGGGGGAATGCGTCGTCGTCTATCCCGAGGGGACCATCACCCGCGATCTAGACATGTGGCCGATGACCGGCAAGACCGGGGCTGTGCGGATCGCTCTTACGACGGGTGCGCCGCTCATACCGGTCGCTCAATGGGGGCCACAATTTGTGACCCGCCCATATCACTGGGAACTGCGGTTATTGCCTCGAAAAGTCATGCAGGTCAGGGCAGGACCGCCGGTTGACCTCGATGATCTTCGTGGTCGCCCGATCGATGCTGGGCTACTCGAGGTGGGTACGGATCGACTTATGGCCGCAATTACCGCACAGTTAGAGGTGCTCCGGGGTCAGACTGCTCCGGTGGAACGGTATGACCTCGAGGCTCATCGAGCCGCCGAGGGCGATGTCGAAGGGAACAGCGGCTGATGCGTTGCACGGTTATGGGCAGCGGCTCGTGGGGTACGGCGTACTCGATGGTGCTCGCTGATGCCGGACACGAGGTCACCTTGTGGAGCCGCGATCCTGAACTCGCGCACACGATGAACGTCAAGCACGAGAACCCTGATTACCACCCAGGGATTGCGCTGCCGCTCAGTGTTCGTGCCTCCGCCGACCCTCGAGCCGCTCTCGTCCACGCTGATGTCGTTGTGATCGCAGTTCCCGCGCAGACCTTGCGGGAGAACCTCTCGGCCTGGGAACTACCTGCAGGCGCGCTCGTGGTCTCGGTGATCAAAGGCATCGAGCAGGGGACGAATCTGCGGATGAGTGAGGTCATCGCGCAGGTAAGTGGGATCTCCTTGGATCGCATTGCGGTGGTGTCTGGCCCCAACCTTGCGCGCGAAATCGCCGAACGGCAACCAGCTGCAACCACTGTCGCTTCACCAATCCCCGACACCGCCGAGTGGTGGGCCGATGTCTCGACTACCGCGTACTTCCGGCCGTACTGGAGTGTCGACGTCATTGGTACCGAGATCGGCGGCGCCGTGAAGAACGTCATCGCACTGGCCAACGGTATGGCTGTCGGCATGGACTTCGGGGAGAACGCGCAGTCGGCACTGATCACGCGGGGGCTAGCCGAAATGACTCGGCTAGGTATTGCACTCGGGGCCTCACCCCTTACTTTCCTAGGTCTTGCAGGTATTGGCGACCTGGTCGCGACGAGCCAATCGCCACTCTCACGTAACCGCACGTTCGGTGAGCACCTCGGTCGGGGTCTGTCCATGGCCGAGGCGACCGCTCTCACGGTCCAGACGTGTGAAGGCGTGAAGAGTTGCCAGGGGATCCTCGACCTTGCGCTGCTGCATGGTGTTGACATGCCGATCACCGAGGCGGTGGTTCGGGTTGTGCATCACGGCCTCGAGCCGGCCGACATGCTGGCCACGTTCATGAGTCGCGCCACCAAGGCCGAAGCTGAGGTCACCCTGCCTGACAGCGAGACGGTCGAACACAGCGAGCGCGTGCTCTGATTGCCTTGCGGAGCTAGCCCTTGTGGCGCTAGCCCTTTCGGCGCTAGTTCGTGATGGTGTCGAGGGCGCCGGCAAGGTCGGCCCAGAGGTCGTCGACGTTTTCGATCCCAACCGACAGGCGCAGCAGATTCTCAGGGATGTCAGCGCGTTCCTCTGGCCAGCGACGTCGACGCTCAATCAAGGTTTCCACCCCGCCGAGGCTGGTTGCATGCGTGATGAGCCGAACTGCGTCGCAGACGGCCTCCGCGTCGTCCACTCCGCCGACTGTCTCAAATGCCAACACTGAGCCGAATCCGCTCATCTGTCGTGCCGCCACCGCATGACCCCGGTCATCAGGCAGCCCTGGGTATCGCACGCGTGTGACCGCCGCGTGCGCGACGAGCCGCTCCGCGAGAACCATTGCGTTCGCCTGCGAACGTTCGAGCCGAAGCGCTAGCGTGCGCACTCCCCGTAGGGCTAGAAAGGCCTCGAACGGCCCTGGGATTCCACCGAGCAGAGTGCGGGCGCGCATGAGTTGAGTCCAGATGGCGTCGCTCTTGGTGATGGCCATGCCCATGAGTACGTCGGAATGACCGGCAAGCATCTTGGTCGCCGAATGCACCACGATGTCAACGCCGAGCTCGAGTGGCTGCTGTAGCAAGGGAGTGGCAAAAGTGTTGTCGCACACAGTACGTACGCCGTTTGTGCGCGCCGCAGCAACTGCGGCGGCAATGTCACAGATCTCCATGGCCGGGTTGGTGGGGCTCTCGATCCAGAGCACGTCGGCGCCAACGCACGCGGCTGCGACCTCGTCGGGATCATCGATTGTCACGAGTCGTGCGGTGAGTCGACCGGCGGCCTCAAGGTCGCGCACGCGCGCCGAGGTACCTGAGTAGGTGTGCGACGACAGCACGATCACACCCCCGTTAGGGATGAGGTCGAGGACACTCGAGATCGCGGCCATGCCGCTCGCGAACGACAGCGCGCGCCCACCCTCTAGCTGCCCGACCACCTCCTCGAGTGCTTCCCAGGACGGGTTTGACGATCGCGCGTAGGCAATCGGGCCACCGGCGTGGAAGGTCGACGACAGCACGACTGGGACGTTGAGTGGGGCGTCCGGCTCTACCAAAGGGCGACCAGCGGCCACCACGACGGACTCCGGCGCCAAGTTGCTTCGATATTCGGAGGAGGTCATGTGCCGACGCTACCGGTCACAGGGTTGTCTGTGGCCCCCAACGGCATAGGGTGAGCCGGTGTCCTCCACTGACCGCATCCGTGTCGCCGTCGTCTTTGGCGGGCGCTCAAGCGAACACGCGATCTCATGTGTATCCGCCGGTTCAGTGATGAAGGCTCTCGACCCCGCTGTCTATGAAGTCGTGCCGATCGGTCTGACTCAGGATGGTCGCTGGGTTCTCGAGTCAGCAGATCCCGAACGACTGAGGATCATCGACGGCCAGTTGCCCAACGTCGACCCCGCTGGTGCTTCTGTGTTGCTAGCTGCTGACCCAACTCGGCGTGATCTGCAGGTGCAGGAGTCAGGCGACGTGCCACGCACTCTTGCTGGTGTCGACGTCGTTTTCCCCGTCCTGCATGGACCATATGGCGAGGACGGCACGATCCAAGGCTTGCTCGAGATGGCTGGCGTGCCCTACGTCGGCTCTGGCGTGCTCGCCTCGGCTGCCGCAATGGACAAGGGCGTGATGAAGGCGTTGTTCGCGACCGCGGGCCTTGAGCAAGCGCCCTACGTGGTGATCACCGATCGCGACTGGCAGGTTCGGCGAAGCGAGTCCCTCGATCGCATAGCGGGCCTGGGCCTGCCGCTGTTCGTCAAGCCCGCGCGTGCGGGTTCGAGTGTGGGTATCACCAAGGTCTGGAACCTCGAGGATCTCGACTCCGCGATTCGCACCGCTCGTGAGCATGATCCGCGAATTGTGGTGGAGGCTGGCGTTGCTGGTGCTCGCGAGATCGAATGCGGAGTCCTCGTTGATCCCACCGGCGAACCGCGGGCCAGCGCTTGTGCCGAGATCGTCGTGCATGGCGACCATGAGTTCTATGACTTCGAGGCCAAGTACCTCGATGATGCAGCTGAACTCCTTGTGCCAGCCCCGATTTCGGACGCACACGCGGAGCGAGTTCGGCTGATGTCGATTCGGGCGTTTGAGGCACTGGGCTGTGAAGGTCTGGCGCGCTGCGACTGGTTCCTCACCGCCGACGGCACCCTGTTGATCAACGAGGTCAACACAATGCCAGGTTTCACCTCGATCTCGATGTACCCACGAGTGTGGGCTGAGGCGGGCATCGACTACCCGACCTTGGTCGACCGGCTCGTGCAGGATGCGTTACGACGTGGCACTGGTCTGCGGTAGCACCTAGCACCTAGCACCTAGCTGCCAGCCCGTTAGCCTGCTAGCTGATGACGGAGCTTTCGCCCAGCTGATCTAGCACGGTGAGGCCGTATGCAACAGCCCACCGGTGCCCAAGCTCGCCAGCGACGTCGGCACGACCAGGTACGCAACCGGGTAGGGCCCGCACCACCATGTCCAAGAGTTCGACGTCGCCCGCTGGCCCGCCGACCAGCAGCACGTCGACGTCAGTGGCGATATCAGTGGCGGCACGGCTTACGTTGTCACTGATCACGGCTCGCTTGAGATGTTGACGCAGCATGCGCCATTCGCCAGGTGCGAGTCGACTGTGGAAGGGCAGCAGCCCCGCCGGCCCCGGCACAACGAGTGCTCCGACAGCGTCAGAGGGCACGGGCACGTCGACGAATCTGCGAACGCCATCCTCACCCACGAGCACATGCGGGCCGTCGAGTCGCGCACTGGGTTCACGCTTGACCCACTCGGCCGCTCCCCGTGGGATGTCGAGCAAGTGGGCCACTGCCGCTGTGAGCAGGTCGCCGGCACCGGCGACGACTACCTCCGCAGAGTCCGCGGGGGCAACGTCGATCGTGCCACCACCCAGATCCAGGATGAGGGCCCCAGGGCGAGCCGCGGGGGTTGTGAGTGCCCCCACTCGTGCGGCTCTGGATTCGGTGGCTACTCGGGTCACCTGAACCGCTAGGTGAGCCGCCAGAGTACGGGCCGGACCGTCGATGAAATCCTCGCGATACTCCGTGAGGGTGGCCAAAGCGATCGCTCGGCCATCGACCGCTTGCGGCCGCATGGCCGCAGAGTCGGTGACGGTGTCGAGGTCAACTGCCCACGAGTCGGTGATTACTTGCTCGGACCCTGAGCCGGGTAGTCGGATCGAACGCGCGTACCGAGCAGGGCCGGGCATTCGCGAGAACTCGAGCAGGGTGCGAGCCGAACCGTCGTTGAAACGCACCTGTCCGCCGGTGCGATCGGTTGCCGCAAGCACTACCCGGTGGGGCGATATCGCGACCGCTGCATCGCGGAGTCCGCGTAGTTGTTCGGAGATGATTTCAGCGGTGGGGTGTTCTTCGGGATCGAGACCGAGCAATGCTGCCAGACGTACCGGATCAGTGAGCTCGCGCAGCGACGACCCGGAAACCTCAACTGCCACAAGGATCATGGAGAGCGCCAGCAATGGATCAACCTGATCAATAACGGGCACACGGCTTGGGAGCCGATTCGAGACGAGTACGGCCTCATCGCCCGCCAGGAGTATGCCCGCGACGTCGGCTCCGGCTTCGAACCACACGTGAATGCGCTCGGAGGTAACTCGGTAGCCACGTGGGTCTCGCGCCACCAGTATCACCGAAGTGCCGTCGGTGATCGGATCGTCCTCGATCGCTACCGGACGCCCCACTCCAAAACCCACCCCCGCGGGAGTGCTTCGCCCGGCACCCAGAATCTGCAGCCGTCCGGTGTCTCTGGGCGGGTCTGGCAACAGCAGGGTGGAGCTGTCGACTGCATGCTGTGGTGCGATGACCACGCGCTGGACGAGGACATCAGCGCGACGTGCTAGTCGACGCAGGACGACTGCCGACGCGGCAGCGGCGTCTGCCGACCCCTTGCGACCCCGCGTGGGCACTCGGTCCCAGGCGATTGGACGTGGGGGAGTGCTGGCAGAGTCAACGATGACGATCTCGGTGGTGGAGTTACCGATGTCGATTCCGGCCACGATCATGGGGCTGCCTCGAATCCGATCACGTGGTCGGATCGGCGAGCAAGCCGCGTCGCTCATAGGTCTGCGCCGCCTCGCGGATCAGAGCCGCATTGCGTATCGCGCCCCGGTCGGACAGTGACTGCGCGAGCTGCTCGAGTTCGGTGGCAGTCGACCGACGCGGGCGTAGCGCCTCGTAGATCGCCATCACTTCGGCATCGGCTAGCGAGCTCAGTTCTGCTGCCCGTCGCAGGTTGGCTGCCAACTGTGGATTCGCGTGCGCCTCAGCCACGGTCGCCTGGTACTCGAGTGTGTCTGGATGAATCCGGACATCGTCAATACCAACTTCGCCCAGACGAACGGAGTCGAGGGTGACCGACTGTGAATCACGGCCTGATCGGGCAGTTGTCATCGCTGCAACTCCAGTTCTTCGGGGCCGAGTGTGGGGTCCAGGCACGTGCGCTCAATAGCGACCAGTGATACCACCTTGGTGTGGAAGCGCGCCTCGATTGCCATGTCGGAGTAAGGATTACGGACGGGCTCGGGGGTAGCCCCCTTAGCGTGACGGGCTGCATTAGACCCGAGAGCGCGGTACAGCTCTGCTGTGACGGTAGGCGCCACGCTGTATAGCTCGAGGTTGGCCAGTGGCGAAAGGTCGCGGCGATGGATGAGCGCCGTGCCCTTGGCTTGTAGACCAATCGCGATTCCAGACCCCGATAGGCGGGCAGCGGAGAGCCCGATCATCCCAAGATCTACGGTGTCATTGATTCGCACAATTCGGCCTCGGCAACCTTCCTCCTCGAGCCCGGCGAGCAGTTCGTCGAGGACGTCGACTACAGACAAACCGGAAAGCGTCGTCCAGATGTGGCGACCAGTTGCGGCCGAAACGCCGATGGTGACTTCAGTTGGGTCCGAACCGATTCCAGCGCGACCGATCACGCGCAATGCTGCGCTGAAGCCTTGGGCCTGTTCGGCTCGCAACTGGCCAACTGAGCGCTGTTGACGGACGTTGTTGATCTCGACGAGTCGTTCACCGATCACTTCGTATCCCGTACCAGGGCCGGCATAGTCGTTGGGGTCGGTGACGAGCGAGAGAACGTTCATGTCCTCGTCGAAGATGGCTGCGGTCTGTAGGTAGTCACCTTTGACGCGTGCATGCAGCATGTCGAGGAGTCGACTGGCCTCGAGTGTGTAGCCGCAGGCGTCCAATGCGGTGACCACGTCCAGCATGGTCACGCCCGACTGGCGGATGATCCGTGACGCCTCGAGTGGCACCATGAGGTCTGCGGCGGGAACGTCCTTCGAGCCAGCCGCATCGATGGCCTGTTCGACCCAGCTGTGGCCAAAGTCGGCGAGCCCGAGCCACTGATACACGTCGCGAACCGCCTCGGCTGCTCGTCGACGCAGTGCGGCTACGTGTTCCTCACTCGCGCTTCGTAGCCCACCGTCAACGGTCCAGTCGCGTTGCATGATGAGGTAGTCGTCGATGTCCTCGGAGTTCCACTGACTGGGTCCGAACATGTTGTCGTAGCGCTGAATCGAGCCGAATCCGCTGCACACGAAATCCGATCCGGCGATGAAGATCGGGTGCGTGCGTGAGGTGCGGCGCACATCTGATTCGCTCATGAGCGCGTCATTGCCTGTGCAGGCTTCGAGATTGCGCACCATCACCATGAGGTTCTCGGCCATGAGGCTGCGCACTCCACCGGGAACCGAGCCGGCAACGGAGGCTGAGTCGATGCCACCGTTCTGCACGCCTTGCGCCCCCATCGCTCTAGCGAGCGCGACGCACCTAGCTTCAAGGTAGAACATCGAACGGTGCTCCGCGGCGCCCATCAATGCTTCGGAGCCGCCGCCGGAGGTTACCCGCATTTTGATGCCACGGCTTGCGTACGCCGAGGTGAGAAACGCCTTCGACCAGGGGGTGTCATCACCGTCGACGAAGATCTGTTCGGTGCCATACAGGGATACCGTTTCGGCATAGGAGACTAAACCAGCCATACCGAGCTCGAGTTCAAGAGCTTCCTCGACCGAGCACTGCACAAGCACGCCTGCGGCGCCCACTGCAGAGCCGATCGAGACCGCCACCGCATTGCTTGGTGCATCGCCGAGCACTGGCACTGTGGTCTCGATCTCGCGAAAGCCGAAGGCGGCGGCGGTGGCTGCATCTGCTGCGAGAAGTAGCGGATCATCTGACCGGTTGGTGACATGTGCTTGATTGCTCGGGGTGCGTCGCGCTCGCATCTTGGTCATGGCGATCACGAGTTCGGCTGGTCGCAGAAGCGCTAGGACCTGCGCCAGTTTCGCGGGCGTCGCGCCTGCGGCGAGTCGCACGATCTCTGCTCGTGTGACATTGACATCGACGAGTAGGCGAGCGAACTCGACGTCGTCAAGGGCCATCGCTTGCGCTGACGAATCGATGTCAATTCCGTGTGCGGCGATGAACGAGTCGACGATGTCGAAGTCTGCTGCAGCTCGGCCGTCGAGTTCGATCACCACTCCGTTGTCGTCGATCACCAGTGAGGGGGAGGGGTCGGAGTGGGATCCGAAGGCGATCAGACCCAGTGTCATGTCCTCAATCGCGAACCCGTCGAGATTGACGGGTTGCTCGTCCATGAAACGGAAGCGGCCAATCATGTGCGTGCTCGACTTCGCGCGAGTTCTGCTGCGACCGGCGCCCAGAAGAGCGTGGATACCTTGGTCATCGTGGGGAGTTCTCACTTCGTTGGTGATCGGGTGGTGACTTCATCATGCCTGGGTATCGATGATCAGGTAGTGCTCATGACTGCGGGGTGCACCACGTGTTGACCACGTGATGCACCCCGCAGGAGAACAGTCTGGAGCTAGACGCGCTCGTGCGCTTCTTCCAGGACGGTGCGTCCGATCTCGGCATAGGTCGCTGGCTGCTTTGCCTTCAGCCACAATGCAAAGATCAATCCGAGGGCGAAGGTGATGACCACCATGGCCGGGATCAACGTGAAGAACAGCGAGCCTGCGGCTCCACCACCTGCGAAGGCGATGTTGGAGATCAACAGGTAGATCACGTAGACCATGCCCAAGAAGCCAGCAACTGGTGCGATCAACGTGGTGAACACGTTGCCCTTGTGCACCTTCTTGACCCAGAAGTACCAGATCACGGCTACCGAGCAGATGGCCATGACGATCAGGATCGCCAGAGTCCCAAGCAGGGCCAGCAAGCCGTACTCGAAGATGTAGCCACCCTGCAGCACGGTGCTGCCGTCGGGGGTGAGCAGGTAGAACCCAATGGTCAACACGATGGTGATGATGGTCTGGATGATCGATGCGACGTGTGGCGACTTGTGGGTGTCGTGGGTGGCGCCGAGGTTTCCAGAGAGCGCCGGCACCTCGCGGCCGATGGCGTAGAGATAGCGCGACGCCGCATTGTGGAAGGCCAGTGTGCAGGCGAATGAGCCAGACACGATGAGGAACAGATAGAGGTTGACTACCCATGCTCCACCGAGGTTGGCCGCTGCGAGATCGGTGAACACCGCGATTGAGTTGGTAGCCGACTTGTCGATTGCGGCGTTGGCGCCGTTGCCGGCGATCACCATCCACGAGACGAAGGAGTAGAACAAGCCCAGTGCCACGACCGCGAACAACGTTGCTTGGGGCACAATCTTGCGTGGGTTCTTGGACTCTTCGCCGTAGACCGCGGTGGTCTCGAATCCGATCCAGGACCAGAAGGCGAAGAACAAGCCAAGCGCCGCAGCGCCGGCGACGATGGGCGCTGATGGGTCACCGATCATGACCGGAGGAGTAAGACCGCCACCTTCGGGAAGGCTGTTGAAGGCATTGAGCGGATTGACCGATGAGGCCATAAGGCCATCAGGGCCACCGCCGTGGAAGAGCACCGAGAGCGCGAGAGCCGCGAGCAGGATGACTTCGCAGACCAGGAAGAAGCCGAGGAGCTTGGCCGCGATGGAGATGTCAAAGTAGCCGAGCACACCGACTAGAACGATGAAGATGATCGCGATCAGCAGCCAGTTGACGTCAATACCGAACCAGGTGTTGATGGCGTCGTTGGCGAAGTACGCCAGGATGCCCACGAGCGAGCCTTCGAATACGACATAGGCGAGCGTGGCTAGGAAGCCAGCGGCCATGCCCCAGATCTGGCCGAGCCCATGGCTGATGAAGCCGTAAAACGCGCCCGTGGTGGTGATATAGCGGGCCATCGATACGAAGCCGATGGTGAACAGGGTCAAGACGATGGTTGCTACGACGTAGCCAGCGGGAGCGTAGATGCCGTTGCCATACGCGATCGCAATCGGCACGTTGCCGGTCATTGCCGTGATGGGAGCCGCGTTTGCCAGCGCCATGAACAGCACTCCGAAGAGGCCGACAGCGCCTGCTTTGAGCCGGCTTTGCTCCTTAGTCGTGAGCTGGTGGTCTCCGGGAAGGGCGATGGCCCCGTCAGTGCTCATCCGTCTGGTTTTCCTTTCGGTCGCATGTGCGCGTCATCTGGACCATCCGAGTGAAAGCGCAAACCACACGCTGCTCACACGTTGGTCCGGATTATGTCGGCCCCGAGCGGACCGAATCAAGCACCTAGACCAACCACCTGCGCTCTATTTCTCACGAGACCTTTCGATATGTGGGGATTTGGCGCCAAGATCCACTCGTGGAAAGCGTCAACTGTGAAATAGCTAGGTCCTAGCCAGTGGCGCAAACAATCTGAATCTGCCCGCTATTTGGTGTTGTATTGGTCTGATTATTCGGTATGATTCGGTTGTCCGACCTACCGGGAGGCCTTCTATGTCCGATGCAACCGCTCTGGATTACGGGTTCTTCTCGTTCGCCTCCAAAGATGAGGTGTTGGAGAAGAGCAAGGAGTACTGGAACCCAGGCAAGACCAGTTTCTGGTCTGAAGCCGGGGTTCCGCTGGTCATTGACCGGCGCGAGGAGTACTTCATCTATGACGTGTCGGGCAAGCGACTGATCGATGTGCACCTCAACGGTGGCACCTACAACCTCGGGCACCGAAACCCCGAGATGGTGCAGGCGATCACTGTGGCAATGCAGCACTTCGACATGGGTAATCACCATTTCCCCTCACTCGCCCGCACGGCACTGGCCGAGGCGCTGATCAAGAGCGCGCCCGCCAACCTCACCAAGGTCATCTACGGCTCAGGTGGTGGCGAGGCGATCGACATCGCGATCAAGACCGCGCGTCACACCACGCAAAAGCGCAAGATCCTCTCGATCATCAAGGCCTATCACGGCCACACCGGCCTGGCTGTGGGTACTGGTGATGACCGCTTCTCCAAGTTGTTCCTCTCCGATCAGCCGGAGGACTTCCCGCACGTGCCGTTCAACGATCTCGAGGCGATGGACGAAGCACTCAAGGGTCGCGACATCGCCGCGGTGATCATGGAGACCATCCCGGCCACCTACGGTTTCCCGCTGCCGAACCCGGGTTATCTCGAAGCCGTCAAGACTCTCTGCGAGAAGTACGACGCGCTGTACATCGCTGACGAGGTGCAAACCGGGCTGATGCGTACAGGCGAAATGTGGGGGATCACCAAGCATGGCATCGAGCCCGACATCTTGGTGACTGGCAAGGGCATCTCAGGTGGCATGTACCCCATCGCGGCAGTGCTGGTCAGCGAACGATGCGCTGGGTGGCTCACTGAGGACGGCTTCGGACATATCTCGACATTTGGTGGTGCTGAACTCGGCTGCATCGCGGCGCTGAAGGCACTCGAGGTGTGTGGCCGACCAGAGACCCGCTCGATGGTTCACTACATCTCGGACTTCATCGGCAAAGGTTTGCAGCAGATCCAAGCGACGTATCCCGACTGGTTCATTGGAATCAGACAGAACGGCGTTGTCATGGGTCTGGAGTTCGCTCACCCACAAGGCGCGAAATTCGTCATGAAGCGCCTGTATGAAAATGGTGTCTGGGCGATCTTCTCGACTCTGGATCCTCGTGTGCTGCAATACAAACCGGGGATCCTGGTCAAGCCAGAACTAGCCGAAGAACTGCTTGACCGAACTGAGGTCGGCATTGCCAAGGCCTTGGCAGACGTTCGCGCGTTGGACAGGAAGTCCCGCTGATGGTCGAGACCATGTTCGAGATGCCGCTTGAGCCCGCAGGAGTCCCGCGGGGTCGCGCAATGCTTGAGCGAGCTGACTGGGCCGCGCGCGCATTCGCGTCTTATGACTCGGCCACTGTGCAGCGCATCGTCGAAGCCGCTGCCGCAGCCGGCGCAGCGAGGGCTCATGAGTTCGCTGAGTGGGCTGTGCGCGAGACCGGCTATGGCGTTGCCGAGCACAAGCTCATCAAGAACCTCGCCTGCTCGACCGGCATCGCTGAGCGATACCGCGCGAGCGACTACATCGACGTCGTGATCGATTCCGACAGCAAGATCGTGTCGGTGCCACGTCCGGCCGGTGTCGTGCTTGCTTTGACACCTTCGACCAATCCGGTCGCGACCGTGTACTTCAAGATCTTGCTCGCACTTCTTACGCGGAACGCTGTCGTCATCAGCCCACACCCATATGCGAAGCAGGTATGTGCGGAGGCGGCTCGGACGATGGCAGCAGCAGCTGTAGCGGCCGGCGCACCTGATGGCTGTATCCAGGTGGTTGACGAGCCCTCGATCCCACTGATCAATGCCCTGATGACCGATACCCGCACCGATGTGATTCTCGCAACCGGCGGTTCGCCCATGGTGCGTGCCGCATACCGCAGTGGGAACCCCGCGATTGGCGTCGGGCCAGGCAATGTGCCAGTACTGGTTGACTCCAGTGCCGACATCACGGCTGCTGCTCAACGCATTGTCGAGAGCAAGGCGTTCGACAATTCCATTCTGTGCACCAACGAAAGTGTGCTGATTGTCGAAGAGTCAGCGGCCGCGGCGTTGATTACTGCGCTGACTCGTGCTGGCGCGCACGTCCTCACTGATGACGAGCGTGACAAGGTGCGCGATCTGGTGTTCCCCGAGGGACACTTCGATCCTCAGTGGGTCGGTAAGGATGCGACTGTTATCGCTAGTGCGGCCGGAGTACGAGTGAACCCGCGCACCAAGATCCTGGTTGCACCGTTCGACCTAGTAGTGCCCGAGGAGCCACTCGCGCACGAGAAGTTGTGTCCCGTTCTTGGTCTGGTGCGCGTCCCAACCGCTGCGCGTGGCATCGATGCGGCCGCAGCCGTGTTGCGCATTGCTGGCCAGGGTCACTCAGCCGCGATCCACAGCACCAATCCACAGACCATCATGGCTTTCTCCGCTGCGGTGCGAGTGCTACGGGTTGCTGTCAACGTTGGCAACAGCCTTGGCAGCTCGGGCCTAGAGACCAACCTGGCACCGAGCATGACTATCGGTACGGGCTTCTTCGGGCGGTCGGCGGTGGGGGAGAACCTCGAGCCGAAGCACCTGATCAACTGGACTCGCGTGGCCTACAACTCCGATGCCTCGGTGCGGATGGCGGACATGTCAGGCATCAACCCGTGGCGAGTTCCGCAAGGTGCCGTGCCCGCCTACCCTCGCGCGTCCAACGAGGATCAGACCATCACTGCGCATACACCGGTGTCGGTGCGTGCAGATGGTCCACCAGACGAACTACGCGATGAGATCCGCCGGTTGATCATCGAAGAACTCAACGCGATTGTCAGGGGTTAGCAGCAGTGGCTGAGCTTCGTTCGTTCATTTTCCTGGATCGTCTACAGCCGCAGACGATGTGTTATCTCGGTACGTGGATCAAGGGTGCACTGCCTCGAGCGAACGTCGCTGCCCAAATCATCGAGGTAGCACCAGGTTTGGACATTGAGCCGCTCACGGATGTGGCCCTGAAATATGCCGAGGTACAAGCCGGAATCCTGGTAGTGGAGAGGCAGTATGGCTACCTCGAGCTGCATGGCCCCACCGGTCAGGTGAAGGCAGCCGGTGAGGCGGTCCTTGACGCGCTCGGTGCCGATGCGAGTTCGGCTGTCCGACCACAGATTTTAGCCTCGCGAATCGTCACCATGCTCGATCGTCAGCACGCCTTCCTGATCAACCGCAACAAGGTTGGCTCGATGGCGCTTCCCGGTGAGTCCCTATTCGTCTTGGAGATGGCCCCTGCGTCGTACGCGATTTTGGCCACCAACGAGGCTGAGAAGGCTGCGTCGATCAAGGTTGTCGATTACCGCATGATCGGTGCTACCGGTCGCGTCTACCTCACCGGCAAGGAAAGCGATGTTCGACAGGCGGCTGAGGCTGCTGAGGCCGCGTTGCGTGGTGTGCGATGAGTGCTGCGATGGACGACAACGATCGCGACCTGCTGCGCCAGATGGTGCGCCAGGTCTTGCGCGACGTCGTGCCGCAAACCTTGGCGCAGGCGGCCGCATCTGCGGGTGGCTCGTTCCCTGACGTGGTGTCTGTGTCCTCAGACGCCGAGTTGCTTGCGTTCGCTCAGCGAATCGCTCGTGCTTGCGCCGACTCGGCGGAACGCGAGGCGATCATCGCGGGTCAACGCTCCTTCCGGCTACTGTCGACCCTCCCTGCGGCGGCTCCAGTCGCCGTGGCGCAATCAGCACCGCAGACCCATCGGGTCGAGCGTGGCGCTGTCACTGAACGTCATGTCCGCGAGGCTGCTGAGTCGGGCGCTGTGCTCGTACTCGGCAAGCGCGCTGTTTTGACTCCGCTCGCGCGCGATCGCGCACGGGCGGCCGGCGTCGAGATCACAAAGGAGCGGTGATGCTGCGCGCACGAGTTATTGGAAGTGTGTGGGCCAGCCGACGGCTGGAACAGATTCCTGCAGGTGCATTCCTGGAGGTTGCAGTTGATGGCGGGAGCACGCTCATCGCCTTCGACGTACTAGGCAGTGGTGTCGGTGAACTGGTCCTTGTGGCCACCGGGTCAGTAGCGGCCTCATGGTTCCCGGGCACTGCGCCGCCCATCGATGCCCTCATCATCGGTTCGATTGACGAGGCACCGACTCCGGCGGCGAAGTCAGCGCCGGTGAAAGCC
>CAIXFH010000213.1 GCA_903918645.1 uncultured Actinomycetes bacterium
CACCGATCCGCGCGGGATCACCACCGATCAGCGCGGGATCACCAGTGATGAGCGCGGAGACCCCGCAGAGGGCCGTGGATCAGCGCGGGATCACCACCGATCCGCGCGGGATCACCAGTGATGAGCGCGGAGTCACCACGGAGCAGCCACCGATCCGCGCGGAGGCCCCACCGATCCGCGCGGAGTCACCACGGAGGAGCCGTGGATCAGCGCGGGATCACCACCGATCAGCGCGGGATCACCACGGAGGAGCCCAGATCGACACAGATCCACGCAGATCAGCGCCCAGCAGCGTCAGTTAGCGACTGAGATAGCCGAGCAGGTCTTGACGGGTGACAACGCCCACGGGGATGCCGTCCTCAACCACGATTGCCGCGTCAGCGGATTCGAGGGCAGCCACGGCGGCGGACACCGGCTCACCCGCGCCGATCATCGGCAGGCCCACACCCATGTGCTTCTCAATGGGATCAGCGAGTTGCGCGGTACCGGCGAAGAGGGCGTCGAGCAGGTCGCGCTCACCCACCGAGCCGATCACCTCAGCAGCCTTCACCGGTGGTTCTGCCTTGACCACCGGCATCTGCGAGACCCCGTACTCACGCAAGATGTCGATCGCCTCACGCACTGTCTCTTGCGGATGCGTGTGCACGAACTCCGGTAGCGCTCCTGTCTTCGAGCGCAGAACGTCGCCCACCGTCCGATCAACTGAGGTCTGCACGAATCCGTAGTCAGCGAGCCACTCGTCATTGAAAACCTTCGAAAGATAACCGCGTCCACCGTCGGGCAGCAGGACAACGATCACGTCATCCTTGGCTGCGCGTGCGGCGATCTCGAGAGCAGCCTGCACCGCCATGCCGCAGGAACCGCCGACCAATAGACCTTCCTCGCGGGCAAGTCGACGGGTCACCAAGAACGAGTCGCGATCTGACACCTCGATGATCTCGTCGCAGATCGTCGGGTCGTAGGTCTCGGGCCAGAAGTCCTCACCGACACCTTCGACCAGATACGGACGACCAGTGCCACCGGAGTAGACCGAACCGTGCGGGTCGGCACCGATCACGCGTACCCGTCCGTCGCTCATTTCCTTCAAGTACCGCCCAGCACCAGAGATCGTTCCGCCGGTTCCCATCCCGGCGACGAAGTGCGTGATCCGGCCCTCGGTCTGCTCCCAGATTTCAGGACCAGTGGTTTCGTAGTGCGAGCGCGGATTGTTGGGATTCGAGTACTGGTCGGGCTTCCACGCATCTGGGATCTCGCGAACGAGTCGATCCGACACTTGGTAGTACGAACGTGGGTCTTCGGGATCCACAGCCGTAGGGCAAACGACAACCTCAGCGCCATAGGCGCGCAAGACATTCTGCTTATCGACACTCACCTTGTCGGGGCAGACGAATACGCACTTGTACCCGCGCCTTTGGGCCACCAACGCGAGCCCAACACCAGTGTTGCCACTCGTCGGCTCGACGATCGTTCCGCCCGGCTTGAGTTCGCCCGAGGCTTCCGCCGCATCGATCATGCGGGTGGCGATCCGGTCCTTGACTGAGCCACCTGGGTTGAGGTACTCGACCTTTGCCAGCACCAAAGGAGCATCAGGGCCCAGATGCGCCGTCAGCGACGTCAGCCGCACGAGTGGGGTATTGCCGATCAGGTCCAGCACGGACTCGGAGTACTTCATAGGTCCTGACTTTAGCCTCGACCGCACCGAATTGTGACCACGACAGGGTGACCACCACAGGGTGTCCGCCTCGAGTCCACCTCGAGTCCGCAATGAGTCCGCAATGAGTCAATCGAGCAATCTGTTAGGCATCCGTCAGAGGTGTTTGCGACTATGGGCAGATGAGGGCAGCGAACTGGGCAATGTTGCCGATCCGCGACGAGCGGGTTCGGCGCATCGCGATCACGGCTGCCAAAGGCGGGGGCGGGCTTCTCGGCGTAGGCACTGCCGTTGCGGGTACCGCCATCGGCGTTGGCGTGGTGCAAGCTCGCCTTGCCCGACGAGCGATCGGTCGTCCACTCACTGTGCCGCCGTATAGCGATGGCCGGTACTTGCCGCCAGGCGAGACCGTGGCGCGCGGCACTTCGCTGCGGCTCACCGTCCTAGGTGACTCAGGGGCAGCGAGCTTAGGTGCACATGATGCAGAGGCCACCATCGGCGCGATCTTGGCCACTGCCCTAGCCGCGGCTGCACATCGGCCGGTGCTCTTGAGCAATGTCGCTGTAGTGGGCGCCACAAGTTCAGCGCTCGCGGCCCAAGTTGATCGAGCACTGGTCAACCGACCACACGTGGCGGTGATCATGATCGGCGCCAACGACGTTACCCACCTCGTCCGACCCCAGGTGTCGGTTCGACTGCTGTCCGACGCCGTTCATCGCTTGCGCAGCGCTGGAGTTCAGGTAGTGGTCGGCACCTGTCCCGACCTTGGCACCGTGCGTCCGCTGGCCTCACCACTTCGTCAGGTGGTTGGACGTATGTCCCGCGAACTCGCTGCGGCACAACGCATCGGCGTCCTCGCGGAGGGCGGCCGACCGGTAGCACTCGCCGAGATCCTCGGCGAATTGTTCTATACCCATCCGCAGCACTTCTTCTCCAGCGATCGCTTCCATCCCTCCGCTGCCGGCTATTTCGCGTGCGCCCAGGCGCTACTGCCCGCAGTACTCGACGCCGCAGGCATCGCCCCGGAAATGCGCGCTCTGCCCTCTGCCTCGAACTAGGCCAACTCGCTCAGATTCGGCGGCGGAACTCAACTAGCTCAGCTGTGAGTTGATCAGCCAACGCGACACGGTCGGCAGTCGCAATCGGCGAGTCTTCTAGGGCCACGATCAGGTCGCGGCCGATTACGGCGAGTTGGTCACCGAGCGCCGCATCGTTGAGCGTGGGCACCGCGCGTGGCGCCCGGCCCTCAATTTCGGCCCCAGTGTCGGCCAGTCGCGCGATAAGCGCCCGAGCTGCTTGCGCCCGGGTTTCCTCCGGCTCAAATGAGGCCGCGAGTCGAGCGATCCCCATGCTGCGCAACCGATCCACCGTGCGCTCAAGATCCACGCGGTACTGGTCGAAGGAGGCGGTCACGACCCGAGCCTACGGACATGAACGGCACACTCGTCGCACCGCAGACACGGACGCACGGACGCACTTCCGCACGGACAGGCCAAACGCACGAACACCCCCATGCTCGCATGGGGGTGTTCGATACAGACGGGCTGATTACCGACGACTGAGCAGCGCGATCAGGCGCAGCAATTCGAGGTAGAGCCAGATTAAGGTGACTAGTAGACCGAACGCCAGACGCCATGATTCGTGCTCTGGCGCACCGATTTTCACGGTCTGAGCGATGGCATCAAAGTCGATCACCAAACTGAAGGCCGCAAGGCCAGCACCTATGGCACAGATCGCGATGCCAAAGCCGCCGACACCGTAGAACCCAAGGCCGCCGCCGACCCCGAAGATGGCAGCAACCAAACTGATCAAGCCGATCACCACATAAGACATGAGCGCAACCATGAACATCCGACGAGTGCGACTCGACACCTTGATGATGTTCATCTTGTACATGGCCAACATGACGCCGAACGTGACCAGAGTTCCGACCACTGCCTGCTGGACGATGCCGTGGTAGTTATTTGCGAGCGCCATGTCGTTGTACATGTACGAAACAGCACCAAGCATCAAGCCCTGCGCCAGCGAGTACGCCAGAACGAGTACGGGGTTGACCTTCTTCATAAAGATGTTCGCCATCGCCAAGCCAAAGCCAGCGATCGCTGCTGCGAATAGCAGCCAGGGCATCGTCACAACGAAAGACCAGCCGGCAACGGCACCGACCAGCAGTACGACGAAACACAGACCCGTCTTGACGATGACGTCATCAACCGTGAGACGACCATCGGCCGCACTGCGCAAGCCGAAGATCGAGTCGAGTTCTTCGGCCGAGGGGGTGGGTACCGACGGACTCCCCAGGTCAACGCCCGAGGCCTGTTGAGTCGCACGCCTAAGGACAGGGTTGCGAGACTGCATGACTTTCCTTTCTCAAAGGGACGACGCCCCAATGGGCAACGCCTCAATCTTAGAACGAAGGTCGGCTTAACATCATTCCCTGCGGATTGGGCCCAACACGAGAAGTTCCCTCAGCAAACTCAATCGGCTCGACAGTGCGAGCAAGCTCGCACTGCTCGCCTCAATCACTGGTGCCCCCGACAGGGATCGAACCTGCACTGAAGCTGGTTTAAGCAGCTTGCCTCTGCCAATTGGGCCACGGGGGCGTTGCGCTCGAAGGCCGCTCGCTACTGCAACCACTGTGATCACTGTGATCACTGTGATCACTGCGAACTCCGAACGGACCCAAGCCTAACGACCATGGCCATGAATGGTTCAAGGCACGGAGACAAAGCCGCCGATATCCACGCGGTCAGCCCAGGAGCACACGCCTGACCACTAGCCAGAGCACCAAACCCAGGGGACAGCGAACTTAGCAACGGGCCGTTCGTTACCTGCGATCGTTCACGCGTTGAGCAGCCAGATTTCGCAGAGCAACAAGTCGGCCCACAGCGGGCCCACAGCGCCACGTCACCGCGGCGCCACTGCCAGAGCCACTGCCAGAGCCAGCGCCAGAGCCACTGCCAGAGCCACTGCCAGCGCCAGAGCCAGCGCCAGAGCCAGCGCCAGAGCCACCGTCAGAGCCAGAGCCAGAGCCACCGCCACCGCCACGTCCGCGCGGAGCCAGCGCTGACTCCCCGAGTTCGTCAACCGTGGACATCATGCGACACCCTCACCGTCGACGAGAGGTGGCGCTTAGACATCGTGATGCACATCTTCGAGTGACCGCCGTAGCCCCACTGGCACGCATGGCCGCGGACTCCCTGCAGGATCAGCGCGCGAGCGACCAGGCAATTCCGTCGAGGATGTCGTGCTCTGACACCAACACCTCAGGCAGCCCCGTGACCTCGAGAATTCGTCGAAGCACCAATACGCCTGCATTGAGAACATCGACACGGCCGGGGTGGATCACCGAGATTTCCGCGCGTTCGTCATGGGTCATCGCCAACAACCGATCCGAGACAGCCGCGACCGTCGCGGCTGAGAGCCGGGCGCCGTGAATGACCGTCGGGTCGTATTCAGTCAGGCCCAGAGCGACAGCCGCCGCAGTGGTGACCGACCCAGCGAGCCCGACAAGGGTCTTTGCCTGGTTGAAAGGAACATCTTGAGCCGCAAGGGAAATCCCGGTATCGATGTCGGCTAGGACAGCCTCGATTTGGCTGGCAGAAGGTGGGTCAGTGGTGATGTGCCGTTCCGTGAGACGTACGCAGCCGATGTCGATACTGCGCGCGGCAATCGGCTGGTCAGTACCAAGAACGAACTCGGTTGATCCGCCACCGATATCAACAACTAGGTACGGCGGCTGTGCACCGGTAAGCCCATGTGTTGCTCCGCTGAACGAGAGTCGGGCTTCTTCGTCGCCACTAGCGACCTCAGGTTCAACACCGATTCGCGCGAGCACTCCAGCTATGAACTCATCACGATTAGAGGCATCGCGGGTGGCTGACGTGGCAACAAATCGGATCCGCTCGGCGCCCAACTCGCGAATTGTGTCGCCATAAAGCGCACATACATCAAGAGTGCGGGCCAGCGCCTCTGGAGCGAACTGACCGGTGGCATCAACCCCATATCCGAGGCGGACGATTTCCATGCGACGGTGCAGATCAAGCAACAGGCCGGTCTGCACGTCGACATCGGCGACTAAGAGCCGGATCGAATTCGTACCACAGTCAATTGCCGCTACCCGAATGGTCATGGTGACTCCGCTCTCGTGCATGGGCCCAAGGCACTCCAGTCGGGCAGCAGCATAAGTGCCTCATCACCCAGCGGATTTACACCCGGGCCAGCGGCCAGCGCGTGCCCCACCAGCACATGAAGACATTTGACCCGATGCGGCATACCCCCTGCACTCACCCCCGCGATTTCAACGACGTCGTCGATGGCCGAACGATCAGTGAGGTACGCCTGATGCGCAGCCGTGTAGCGCGAGGCGAGTTCTGGGTCCGCAGCAAGTTGGTCTTGCATTTGCTTCATCACACCTTGACTCTCAAGGGTGCTGATCGCTCCAGTCAACCGCGGGCACGTGGCGTAGTACAGAGTCGGGAAGGGCGTGCCATCGGGAAGTCGAGGCTCGGTCTCCACGACGTCGGGATCACCACAAGCGCAGCGATGGGCCACCCTTCGCACGCCGCGCGAGGGTCGCCCAAGTTGGCGTGCCACCGCAGCCAAGTCTTGCTCAATTGTCTGCTCAACCATCGAGGTGACCCCCACTAGCGGGGCGCGTTGGGCCGAATGATCAAGGGCGCCAAGACTTCTGGGACGACACCAGCCTGATCAGCCTTCTGCACGGAGGTCCACAGGGTGGCGAACCACGCAGGCTTGGTCTTGCCAGCCTTGATGGTCGCGGGCGCGGGCGCCTCACTCGGATCAAGGACGACGTAGCCGACCTCACCGGGGAGAACGTAGTGGAGTCGTTCGCGCACCAGCGAAATGACGAAAACAGGATCTTTGAGCCGCTCCTCCTGCAGGGAGAGATCATCGACCCGCGCCTGCGCCTGCGCATTCGCCTCACGTAGTGCGTTCAACTGCGAGCGCTGATGCACGAGTTCACGGATGGGCACGACAAGGGTGACGGCAAGAACTCCAATAACGCCCACAAGAACGATCGCTCGACCCGTCAAACTTGGTCGAGCCGCGATGACGTCCTTGGGGGCAAAGTTCATCAGCCGCGGAACCTCGGGAATGCGGCACGACCGGCATAGCGGGCCGCATCATCGAGTTCTTCCTCGATGCGCAGCAATTGGTTGTACTTGGCGACTCGCTCAGATCGAGCGGGTGCGCCTGTCTTGATCTGGCCGCAGTCGGTGGCAACAGCGAGGTCAGCGATCGTGACGTCTTCGGTCTCGCCAGATCGGTGCGACATCATGCACGCGTATCCACTGCGATGAGCGAGAGTGACCGCATCGAGGGTCTCGGTCAGTGATCCGATCTGGTTTACCTTCACCAGCAACGCATTTGCGGTTCCGCTGCCCACACCACGTGCGAGGCGCTCAGGGTTGGTGACGAACAGATCGTCGCCGACCAGCTGCACGGCATCGCCAAGGGAGACAGTGAGGTTCTTCCAGCCATCCCAGTCGTCTTCGTTCAACGGGTCTTCGATGGACACGAGCGGGTAGTCAGCGACGAGTGCCGCGTAGTAGGCGGCCATCTGGTCGGCCGTGCGCGAGGCACCTTCGAATGTGTAGACGCCGTCGTGATGAAACTCCGTGGCCGCAACGTCAAGCGCGAGTGCAATATCGGTGCCCAGGGTGTAGCCGGCTGAGTCGATTGCCTTGGCGATGAGATCGAGTGCCGCTCGGTTGCTCGACAGGTTGGGTGCGAAACCGCCCTCGTCGCCAAGGCCAGTGGCTAGGCCTTCCTTCTTCAGCACGGCCTTGAGCGCGTGATAGACCTCAGCGCCCCAACGCAATGCCTCGCTGAAACTCTCGGCGCCAATCGGAGCGATCATGAACTCCTGGATGTCGACATCGGTGTCTGCATGGGCGCCACCGTTGAGGATGTTCATCATCGGCACGGGCAGAAGGTGCGCGTTCGGGCCACCGAGGTAGCGGAACAACGGCAGCCTCGCTGAGTCTGCGGCTGCCTTGGCTACCGCGAGTGATACGCCCAGAATTGCGTTCGCGCCGAGGCGCTCCTTGTTCGCCGTTCCATCGAGATCGATCATCACCTGGTCGATGAGCCGCTGGTCGGCCGCGTCGAAGCCAAGCACCTCCGGTGCGATTTCGTCCTCAACCGCAGCGACAGCGCGACGCACACCCTTGCCGTTGTAGCGCTGGTCACCGTCACGGAGTTCGACTGCCTCAAAGGCACCGGTGGAGGCACCGGAAGGAACTGCGGCACGAGCCACGGTGCCGTCGTCAAGGCCCACCTCGACCTCGACAGTGGGGTTACCGCGTGAGTCGAGAATCTCGCGGGCAATGACGGCTTCGATGATGGCCACGGGGCGCTCCGACTCGATCGAGGAAACTTTCGGGGTCTCGGGTTACTTCGTGAGTCTAACGTCAAGGTCGAGGGTCGGTGAGCACCGACGTGCGCTTCGGCGGTTCTCAGTGCAGGCTGGTGTCGCCATGGCAACACGACTGAACCGAGGGCAGCGCACTGCCGATCAAGGCAGAACCTCTGCCGATCAAGGGCCGGCTTCTGGCGATCAAGGTAGGAGCCAGATTCCACCGACGGGATTCCGTAGTGGATTCACAGCGCTCGAATCCCTTGACCAAAGCTCGCCAGATCCGGGCTACTTCGGGCCCGACAGCATCTCGTGGCGCGTACATCACGACCCAGCTGCCGTGGTCGGTGGGATCCGAGCGCTGTACCTTCAATCGCTGCACCCAGAAGTAATGCTCGGATTCAACGGGGTGACCTCAACTCGCGAAGATCCATGGGGGCGGCTCTCCCGCACTGGCCGCTACGTAAACGCGATCACGTACGGCACCACCGCCGAGGCCAACGCCACGTCCGCCAGAGTGCGGCGCATTCACGGGGCGCTCGGGCTCGACCGTCCTGATTGGCTGCTGTGGGTGCACTGCGGCGCGGTCGATTCATGGCTTTCGGGGCATCGTCGGGCAGGTGCACCTATGACCAACTCTGAGGCCGACAGATACGTGCTCGAACAGGTTGAGTCCGCACGACTGATCGGCTGTTCGGTCAGTGATGTGCCTCGAACCGCCGACGAGCTTGAGTCCTACATCCAAGGAATGCGAACAGTTTTCGACGTCGTGCCAGAGACTCGAGAGGCCGCACTCGGGCTCCTCTGGCCACCGATGGAACCCCGCGTGCAATGGCTAACCCCAGCGCGACCAGCATGGACCATCTTCGCGGTGACCGGCTTCTCACTCATGCCGCGCTGGGCCAGAAGAATGTTCGCAATGCCAGGTCTGCCAAGCACCGACCTTCAGGCCACCGTGTCAGCGCGCGCCTTGCGAGCCGCGCTGCTCGCGATTCCAGAAGAGCGACGTACCAATCCACATCTGACCGCTGCCCGGATTCGTCTGGGAATGAAAGGGTTTCGCGCCGCGAGTTAGCTCTCGCCCGAGGTCGGATCGACACCTTCCGCAGTGCGCACCCGACGACGATAATCACGCAGCGCTGAACGAAGAGCAGCCTCGGCGTCGATCCCGTCAGCCCTAGCCGACACCACAAGACCAAGAAGAAGTTCGCCGTAGGCACGCTCTCGGTCTGCCATCTCGTTCAGATCCGCTTCGCCACTGCGCAGAGCGGTACTCACTGTTGTCAATGTCTCGGGCGCGACCACTTCTACATCGACTCCGCGCGACCGAGAGACCAACTTCGACGCAAGAACCAAAGCGGGCAATGCATTCGGGATGCCATCGGTGACCGACTCTCGGCCCTTCTCCTTGGTCTTGCGCGCTAACCAGTTCGCCTCGACATGATCCGCGCCATCGACCTCGCTGTCGGAGAACACATGCGGGTGACGAGCGATCAACTTGTCGACGATGCCCGCGGCTACGTCATCGATGGTCCACGGCACATCGTGTTCTTCCGCCAAACGGGAATGGAACACAACTTGCAGCAGTACATCGCCGAGTTCCTCGCGAAGTGCAGCGTCATCACCCGTCTCGATGGCCTCGACAGCTTCGTACGCCTCTTCGACCAGATACTCGACCAGTGACGTGTGAGTCTGCTCGGCGTCCCATGGGCAACCACCTGGAGAACGCAGCCGATCCATCACAGCAACCAGATCGAGCAGCCGGGCACCAGGGATATCCCACGATCCAGGCAGCAACTCAACCTCGGGCAACACCAATCCGGTACCTGAAGCGGCTCCGGCAAGCATCGAGGCGCAGGCGTCGATCAGCAACGGATCACCGTCTGCTGCGAGCACCCACACGACCAGCCCCGACTCCGCCGCCCGCATTAACTCGCGTGCCGTCTGCGCAACTGGCACTAGGGATTTCGCCGCATCATCGCTGGCCGCGGCGATTCTCGCCTTATCACTTCCGGCCCCATCGCTTCCGGCCCCATCGCTTCCGGCCCCAACACCAGCGACCTCAACACGGATCCCTGCCGCAAGCAGTGCAGGAAGCAGCGGGTGTCCAGCAGGGGAACTCCCGAGCCGCACCAGATCTGCCGTACGCAAGATCTCCCAGGCGTTCGATGACAGCAACCCGGGCGCGACTCGATGCGTGGTGGCGAGTAGAACAAGCCGACCAGGAGTCACGTCGTGTCCTTAGCGCAGTGTGGGATCAGGGCGACGAAATTGCCGAGGGTACGGCAGTGGATCCAGTGCCTGGCGACGACGCGAGATCATTTGCTACTGGGCCCAAGGTGAAGCCGGTCCACGTGCCGTAACGCGGAGCAACTCGCACGTTGAGTTCCTTAGAGAGCGGCTCAAAGTAGCCCTTCACAGCAGTGGCGACATCTGCCTGGCTGGCCGCTTGCGGTGCGATCTTCTTCAACAGGGCCCCGTAGACCAATTGGTCGGATGCTGCATCGTTGACCTGGCTCGAAGGGACAAAGTTCCCAGAGGCCAGTGCGGAATCTAGTGCCTTGCGGTCACCCTTGAACTGCTGGGTGACATAGGAGGCGATGAAGTCATCGATCTGCGACTGCGTGATGACAATGCCTTCACGCGAAGCCGCTTCACCGAACAGCAAGTGCTGGGTCGAACGCTGGACAACAGCGAGGGTGACCGCGCCTTCAGTAGGCACCTTTGCGGCCTTGTCGAGTGCGATC